>NZ_VJVX01000101.1:0-10358 GCF_008033685.1 Microbispora sp. CSR-4 | reverse complement strand
GTCGTCGTGGACCCGCACCCGCTACGGCGACACAAGCACCCAGGCCACCATCGAAGGCATCAGCATCTCCGGCGTCGGCCACCAACTCCCCATGAACGGCCAGCTCGCCTACGCCATCTCCTTCCTCGGCCTCGACAGCACCACCACACCCTCACCCTCACCCTCACCCAGCCCCTCGGCGAGCCCTTCGCCCAGCCCCTCCCCCAGCCCGTCGCCGAGCAGCACGCCGTCGCCGTCGCCGTCACCATCACCGTCGCCCAGCGGAGGCTCGGGGGCGTGCCGGGTCAGCGCGACCGTCAACGCCTGGAACGAGGGCCTGACCGAGCAGATCGCCGTCACCAACACCGGCTCCTCCACCGTCAACGGCTGGTCGCTGACCTTCACCCTGCCCAGCGGGCAGACCATCACCAACGGATGGAACGCCACCTACTCGCCCTCCAGCGGACAGGTCACGGCGCGGAACATGAGCTACAACGGCACGATCGCGCCCGGCTCCACCACCGAGATCGGCTTCCAGGCCACCCACACCGGCAACGCCGGCAAGCCCACCGCGTTCACTCTCAACGGAAACCCCTGCACGGTCGCCTAGGTCGATGCGCGGCCCGGACTTCCGGGCCGCGCATCTCCCGTGCACCGCCAGGGCGGCCGTCAACTCAGTTGCGGCTCCACTGCTGGTTGCTTCCGCCGTTGCAGGCCCACAGGACGATCTTCGTGCCGTTGGCCGTTCCGGCGCTGTAGGCGTCCAGGCACAGCCCGGACTGCACACCGGTGACGGTGCCGTCGGCGTTGATGTTCCACTGCTGGTTGGCCCCGCCGTTGCAGTCCCAGATGACGACCTGGGTGCCGTTGCTCGTCCCCTGGCCGGAGGCGTCCAGGCACTTGTCGCCGTACACCTGGAGCTGCTTGCCGGAGGTGTGGATCCACTGCTGGTTCGCCCCGCCGTTGCAGTCCCACAGCGCCACCTGGGTGCCGTTGGTGTGCGACTGGTTGGGCACGTCCACGCACCGGCCGCTGGCCAGACCGCGCAGCGCGGTGCCGTTGCCCGGCGTGCCGCCGCCCGGGCCCGGGGTGATGGACAGGTTGTCGAACTGGGCGGTCTCGGTGGTGCTGGTGCCCACGCCGATCTGGCCGGCGCCCCAGGTGCCGTCGGTGACCGAGGCCACCTGCGTCCCGTCGATGCTCGCGGTGATCGTGCCGCCGGACAAGCCCAGGGCCAGGGTGTGCCAGCGGCCGGTGCCGAGGGCGGCGACGCTTCCGCTGCGGATCGTCGTC
This sequence comes from Microbispora sp. CSR-4, assembly GCF_008033685.1. NCBI lineage: Bacteria > Bacillati > Actinomycetota > Actinomycetes > Streptosporangiales > Streptosporangiaceae > Microbispora > Microbispora sp. CSR-4. Next base: position 9,086 of record NZ_VJVX01000101.1, on the reverse strand, counting down.
ATCGCGTTGTCGACGTTGTTGCGGATGATCTGCCAGGCGCCGCCGTCGGTCACCCTTAGGTAGTAGGCGTTCAGTCCCTCGGGGCCGAAGGCGTGCTGGGCGCCCGCCCGGCCGATCAGCTCCACGTAGCCGCTCTGCTCCAGCAGCACGTCCGCCGTGACCGTGTAGTTGCTCCAGCCCAGATCGCCCAGCAGGGCGTACGGGTGGGAACCGCCGGTCCAGAGGATCGGCTGGCGCGGGGCCATCTGGCGCACGCATCGGCCGGAGCGGCCGCCGCCGCAGCCCACGATCTCGAACGAGCCCTGCATGTCCATCAGGTACTTCGCCTCACGCCCCACCGCGTAGGAGTCGAAGTCGTCGGCGTACGGCAGGGCCATCGAGCCCCGGGAGGGACTGGTGGCGGTGCCCTTGCCCTGACCCGTCGTGGTGGTGATCGAGTAGACGTACCCCGGCTGGACCGTCAGCGAGAAGGCGCCGTTGGACGGGTTGACGTCGGCGGCGTGGACGAAGTGGTCGGCGGAGTTCCCCGAGTTGAGGTTGGTCGCCCACACGTGCACCTGCCCGGTGGACAGCCCGCCGGTCACGGTGAAGTTCAGCGTCTGGGCGCTGGTGGCGTCCATCGTCTCGATGATCGTGCTGTAGTCGGACCCGCTGGGCGACCTCAGCGACACGTAGCTGCCGTTGTTGCGGTTGCCGCCGATGTAGCCGCTGGAAGAGTCCAGATACTTCCAGCCGGGAGCGGTGAACTGCGTGGTGTGGGCCATCACCCAGGTGCTCTTGCCGATGGCGTAGTAACCGGACCACGGCTGCGGCGCCACCGCCACGCCCATCGTGGCGAAGGGCAGGTTCGGAGTGATGGCGGCCATGACCGGCCAGTTGATGTATGCGGTCATCTTCCCGTCGATGTAGTCCCGGTTGATGCCCCTGGCCATCGCCTTGGCCCCGTCGTTGTAGTCGTCGGAGCCGTTCTCACTGGCCCACAGCACCTTCCCGGAGTTGATCGCGGTGGTGGAGCTGGGACAGCTCGACTGTGGTCCGCGGTAACCGCAGACGTAGTGCGACCCGAACACGTCCACCGCGTTGCGGAAGGCGGCGTTGTTCGCCGCGTCGTCGGCGACGCCGAACCCCCAGTCGTCGGATGCGACGATCTTCACGTTGCCGAAGCCGCGGGAGTCCAGGGCCGCGTTGAGGTTGACGTACCAGTTCAGATCGCGGCCCTTCTCGTTCCAGCCGCCCAGGTAGTCGATGGTCAGCCCGTGGCTGTTCTTCGCACAGCCCAGCCAGTCGACCAGGTAGTTGATGGTGTCCTGGGACCAGAAGTTGCCGTTGCCGAGCCAGCCCGGGGCGCCCCAGGCGAGACCCGCCAGCTTGATGCCGGGGTTGCGGGCCTTGGCCTGCTCCATCAGCCACCATTCGTAGCCGCGGTCGCAGTTCAGGTCGCCGGAGGTGTGCCGGTGGCTCGGCTCGGCGCCGTCGGTGGAGTTGGTGTCGCCGCCGATCTCGACCTTCAGGATCTGCATCGACGCGCCGTACCCGGGCTTGAACAGGTAGTCCAGGATCTGCGACCGCTGCGGCTCGGGGTAGTCGATCAGCAGGCGGCTGTTGCCTCCGCCGCCGCTGATCGCGCCGACACCGTCGAAGGTGCGGCCGCCGGAACCACCGTTGATCGTGATTCCGACCGCCGCGTGCGCCGGCGTCACGGCCACCAGGGACATCGCGACGGACAGGAGCGCGACCGCCACACTCATGGCGACGCGCGCCACGCTTGCTCTTCGCCGACTCATCGGGGTCCTTTCGAAGGGGGTAGGGCGAGATCGAACAGGGCGACCGGCCGCCCGGGAGCAGGCGGACCGGTCACCCCGTCACGCGTCGTTCTGCTGGTCCTCCCGCTCAGACACGGGTCCATTTCTGGTTGTTCTGGCCGTTGCAGGTCCAGATGATGACCTTGCTGCCGTTGGCGGTGCCGTTGTTGTAGACGTCGAGGCACTTGTCGGCGCCGACGGCGGTGATGGAGCCGTCGGAGTTGAACCGCCACTTCTGGTTGTTCTGGCCGTTGCAGTCCCAGATGATCACGCTGGTGCCGTCGGCCGTGCCCGCGCCGTTGACGTCCAGGCACTTGTTGCCATAGACGCGCAGCTCACCGGCGCTGGTGGAGGTCCACTGCTGGTTGGACTGCCCGTTGCAGTCCCAGACCTGCACCGCCGCGCCGTTGGCCTGTGACACCCCGGTGACGTCCAGGCACCGCCCCGACCCCACGCCCCTGAGCGCGCTCGTGCTCCCCGACGGCGACGACGGAGACGGAGACGGAGAAGGTGACATCGGCGGAGACGGAGAAGGTGACGTCGGCGGGGGCGTCTGGAACTGCGTCAGGAACTTCCATGCCTCGGCCGAGGTCCAGGTCCGCCAGCCCTCACAGGAGCACCCGTCTATCGGACCCGGGGTGTGGCCCCCGTCGAACGCCGCCCAGACGACCGGATAGCCGGACCGGCACCCCGAATAGGCGGTGACGATGTGGCTCCGGCTGCCCGACCCCGGCTCGGGCGGATTCTGTGCGGTGCAGCCGTTGTTCCTGACGAACCTGTCGCGCAGCCCTCGCCCCTGCGAGATGTTGAGCACCGGGTCGCCGATGCCGTGCACTCCCATGTACGCGATGGGCTGGGTGCCGCCGTCGCACCCGCTGAGCTGGGCGCCGGAGTAGACCACGACCGCGCGGAAGACCGTCGCCCGGGCGCAGGCGAGCGCGTAGCTCATGCCGCCGCCGTAGCTGAAGCCCGTGGAGAAGATCTGGTCGGTGTCGACGCACAGGCCGGCTTCGATCTGCCGGAGCATGTCGTCGACGAAGGTCAGGTCCTGGCCGTTGGGGTTGGCCCAGCCGTTGTTGTTGCCCTGCGGCGCGACGAAGATCGTGCTGTTGTTCTCGGCGTCCGCGAGGCGCCTGAGCCCGTAGTACGACCAGTTGTACCCGTCGGTCCCGCCCGAGTCGACGTCGTTGGCGGTGCCGCCGTTCCAGTGGAACCCGAAGACCAGACGGTAGGGATGGTTGCTGTCGTAACCGGAGGGCACCCGCAGGATGTAGCTGCGATTCTGGCCGCCGCTCGCGATCGAGTGCGTGCCGCTCGCCAGTGCCGGGGCCTTGCCGCATCCGGCGGTCCCGGCGGCGGCCGCGGCGACCGCGCTGCTGTGCGTGGGCGGCGTGGTTCCGGCGAGCGCCGCACCCGCCGTTCCCAGGGCGACGAGCGCCGCCGCCGCGATGGCGGCGAAGAAGGATTTTCGGTTCAACGTGCTCAACTCCCTTTTCGCGGGCGGGGTCAGCGGTAGCCGGCGGCGACGATGTCGGCCTGCACGGCGTTCTCGGTCGCGTCGGAGGGATAGCCGGAGACCATCGCGCCCTCGTAGAAGGTCCCGGCGCTGAGGTTGGCGCCGCCGTCGGGCTTGCAGCAGTCGCCGCCGCTGCCCAGGACGATCGCGCCCTGCTTCTTCATGGGGCTGTAGCCCGGGGGAAGCGCGCCGTCATAGAGGGTGTAGAGGCTGCCGGACTGCGCGTTGCTGCCCTTGATGGCGAAGCGCGACGTTCCGTTGTTCTTCAGCGTCGCGGTGACGAACTTGCTGGTGAACGCCCGCTGGTTGGGGTTCCACGACTGGCTGCCACCGGGGTAGAGCCCCCATTCGAGGTCGGCCTGCACCCAGGGACCGGAGCCGGAGCAGCCGCCGAACCAGCAGCTCGTGCCGAAGTAGATGGCGTCCATCGCCCCGGCGGCGTCGGCCTTCCTGGTCGTCTCGCTGTTGCCGTAGTCGAAGCAGCAGCCGCTGTTGACGTGGGTGCCGCTGGTCACCATGTACATGCCCTCGGGCGCGGTCCCGGTCGGCACGCCGGTCAGGTGACCGTCACGCCAATAGCTGTTACCGGGGTTGATGTAGAGGGAGTAGGCCTTGTTGCCGCCCACCGACAGCGACTCGGTGGTGGCGATCGCGGGCTTGCTCTGCGGCGAGCCGGGCACCACGCTCGACCCCTGATACCACAGGTCGTTGCCGCGCCCGGACTGGTCGTACACGACAGTGATGACGCAGGTGGTGCCGGCGCAGAAGGAGTCCTGCGCCGCGGCGTCGGCGGTGCCGCCCGTGGTCAGCACGCCGATGTTCCTGGTCGCGTTGTCGGAGGAGCGCCGCACCTGGTAGAGGTTGCCGCTGTAGTTCGCGTACAGGGCGCGGGTCGTGCTGTGCGCGGCCACGCACGGCGTGCCCCCGGAGGCGTAGATGTCGCACGGGCGCGAGCCGGGCGGCGGCGGGCTCGGCGAGGTGGTGGGCCCGCCTCCGGCGGCCGACCACTTCTGGTTGCTCTGCCCGTTGCAGGTCCACAGGATGACGGCGGTGCCGTTGGCGGTGCCGGCGTGGTCCACGTCGAGGCACAGCCCCGACTGCGTCCCCGTGATCGACCCGTCGGAGTTCTGCCGCCACTTCTGGTTGTTCTGACCGTTGCACGACCAGATGATCACCTTCGTGCCCGGCGACGTTCCCTGGCCGTACGCGTCCACGCACCGCGTGCCGCCGAACGTCCGCAGCTCACCCGCCGAGGTGAACTCGAACGCCTGGTTGGCCTGGCCGTTGCAGTCCCAGATCTGCAGGCTCGTGCCCAGCGCGTCGGTGTTGCCCGCCACGTCGAGGCAGCGCCCCGACTGTGCGCCGACCAGCGGCGCCGTCGCTGCCGACGCCGGCGCCGACCAGGCCAGGGCGGTGGCGAGGAGGGCCGCGAGCGCTGCGACGAGGCAGGCCGCGACGGCCGCCGGTGAGCGACGCCCGCGAGCCGTACGGCCCGATGGGTCAACGGACGAAGAACGCATTGCTTTCACTCCTTGGGGGGAAGGCACAGCGGCCTTGGGGAAAGACCGGCGAGAAGGCATGGCGAAGACAGCCACGTGCTGAATCCGGGCGGACTCGCCGGAGCCGGCGAAAGGCGGTCGTGTCCCATGCGATGGGTCGCCGACGGGCGACTGTGAGAACGGCCATGCCCGTGGCGTGGGAGACCGAGACGATCCCGGGTCCTGGTCGCGGACCCGATCCGCGCGAAGGCGCATGTACGCGAGGAGGGGTCAGGGGTCCACGAACCGATTCGCCTCGGCCGGGGTGCCGGAACTTTCCGGAGCTCTCCGGAAACTCGGCCCCTGCTGCCTCCTGGCACTGGGCACGCGCCGTGTTAGCGCTAACAAATCGCCAGAGCGTCGATCCTTCCTGCCGGCGGATTGGGGGGTGGCGGGATGCTGCGAAGCAAATACGACCGTCCGATGCCTGTCAAGAGCCCCGTTTCCCGCGATTCAGGCCAGGGTGAGCACCTGCGGCCCCTTCCCCGTGCTCACAGCAGGGCACGCTCGCGATCTCCCGCCGGCCCGCGCGCATGAAAGATTCACCGGCCGTCATCCGCCGCCCGCCCCGCGCCCCGGGTGGGCCGTCTGCGTCGAAACGATTCGCCTCAGCAGTTCACACAGGATGGTCTCAGCCGGCCGGGGAGAACAGGCGCTGCTGGATCTCCTTGCGATAGTCGTCCAGCGTGGCGTCGATGTGCGCGGCGGCGGCGTGGGCCGCCGCCTCGGGATCACCGGCGCGGATGGCCTGGTGGATGGCCTCGTGTTCCTCGACGGCCTTCGCCGCGTGCCCGCCCACCGAACCGCGCAGCCCGATGATCGCCGACTGGGCCTGTAGCCGGCGGGCCTCCCGCACCGCGATCTGCAGGAACATGTTGTGCGAGGCCGTGGCGATGGCGGAGTGGAAGGCGTCGTCGCCCTCGTTGAACAGGTCCTCGCGTCCGGTCTCGAACCCTCGGCGGCAGACGGCGGCCGCGTCCTCGATGGCCCGCAGCTCCGCGGGGGCGGCGCGGCGGGCGGCCAGCCGGCTGGTCTCCATCTCCTGCGCCCGCCGGAACTCGAACAGCATGTAGACGTGGTCCAGGTCGGTGGGGAGGAAGAACGACGCGAACCGACCGGCGCCGAGCATCCCCTCGTCGTCGGCCACGTAGAGGCCGCGGCCCTTCTGCGCGCGCACCCGGCCCAGCGCGGAGAGGATCTTCACCGCCTCGCGGACGACGGTGCGGCTGGTTCCCAGCTGCCTGGCCAGGTCGTTCTCGGTCGGCATGCGGTCGCCCGGACGCAGGCCCAGCCGGGCGATGAGCTCCAGCACCTGCTCGGCCGCAACCTCGTAGCCGGGCCGATAGCCGCCCTCACGCGGGGTGTCGGTCACGGTGCTCCTTCCTCGCGATCTCAGCAAAAGTATGACTCCGCACGTGCCGACGCCCGCCGGCCGCCGGGGATGGCGTGCCGATGAGTACGAAACATTCTGGCGTTTCACCTGAAACGTTTAGTTCGTGCGGCCATGGCGATATGCGTTCGCACTGGTCAGCACGGTTATCGGCATTACGGCGAGATGACGCGTGCATGCCGGCCAGGAAAATAAGTGTGCTCAAGGTCTTGACGGGTCTCGGTGCCGCAACCGTAATTGGAAGCTGAGCACCCGGAGGAACCCTTCTTCCGGGCCCTGCGGCTGTACCACACGGCGGGTGTGTGGAGGCGCGCCGCATGCCTCCGCACCGTGGTCGGCCACGTCGGCTTCCATCGCCTCGCTCCACCCCGATCCCTCGTGGTGCCGGGTGAGGCCGCCCCCATGGAGAAGCACGTGACCGATCGGATCGAGCATCCGTCCCCACCGGTCGCGGTGTCGAGACCGCTTCTGGCCGTCCTCGTCATCGCGGCGCTGACCATGGCGATGACCATGGTCGCGCCGGCCACCGCGGCCCGCGCCGCCACCACGACCCTCTACGTCTCGCCCTCGGGCACCGGCAGCACCTGTTCGTCCGCACAGCCGTGCTCGCTGCCGGGCGCGCAGACGGCGGTGCGGTCGCGCAACGGCTCCATGTCGGGAGACATCGTCGTTCAGCTCGCCGACGGGGTCTACCGGCTCTCCGCGCCACTGCGGCTGACCGCCGCCGACTCCGGCACCAACGGATATCAGGTCATATGGCAGGCGGCCCCGTCGGCGCATCCCGTCATCAGCGGCGCCCGGGCGGTCACCGGCTGGACGCTCGCCGACCAGGCGAAGAACATCTGGCAGGCCAACGTCGGCACCGGGATCGACACCCGGCAGCTGTACGTCGACGGCGCCCTCGCCACGCGTGCCCGCACCCAGGTGAACCGGTCGGACTTCACCGCCACCGGCTCGGGGCTGAGGTTCGGCAACGGCACGCTGAGCTACCTGAACAACCTGGCCAGGCAGAACCGGGTCGAGCTGGAGAGCATCGGTTCGTTCACCGACCGATACGTGCGGGTGCAGAGCATCGGCGGCAACTTCATCACGATGCAGCAGCCCGGCTGGAACAACAACATCTTCGGCTACGACGTGTTCACCAGCCCGCACCGGGCGGGCCCGCTCTACATCGAGAACGCCTACGAGTTCCTCGACTCGCCGGGTGAGTGGTACATCGACCCCACGACCGGTGTGCTCTCCTACATCCCGCTCTCCGGGCAGAACATGAGCAGCACCAGCGTGGAGCTGCCGGTGCTGCAGTCGCTGGTGAACGTCGGCGGCACCTACGACGCGCCGGCGCACCACATCACGTTCAGCGGCATCACCTTCAGCGGCACCAGCTGGCTGGGCCCCAGCGGCAACCAGGGCTTCGCCGACCAGCAGACCGGCGCCTACATCGCGGGCAACTGGAACTGGCCGGGCGACCTGCCGAACTCCTGCCAGGAGGGCTGCCGGCAGTTCGAGGCCACCAGGCCGAACTGGTATCAGATGCCCGCGGCGGTGCAGGTGTCGGCGGCCGACCACATCACCTTCACCGACTCGCGGTTCCTCAACCTGGGCCAGACGGCGGTGGGCATCGGCAACGACGCCAACGCGCACGCCAGCGGCGTCGGCCTGGGCGCCCGTGACATCACGGTCACCCGGTCCGAGATCGCCCGCAGCTCGGCCGGCGGCATCGTGGTCGGGGGCGTGCGCGCCGACGCCCACCATCCCAGTGACCAGCGGATGGTCAACCGCGACATCACCATCACCGACAACCGCATCCACGACCTCGGGCTGGACTACCGGGGCGTCGTCTCGGTCCTGACCACGTACGTCACCACCACCGACGTGTCCCACAACGAGGTCTACAACATGCCCTACACCGGCATGTCGATCGGCTACGGGTGGGGCGCCAACGAGCCGGGCGGCAGCACACAGTACGCCAACCGGGGTCTGTACGACTACCAGCCGCGCTACACCACCGCCACGACCGCGTCGGGCAACCGGCTCGTCGGCAACTACGTGCACGACGTCATGCAGCAGATGACCGACGGCGGATGCATCTACACACTGTCGTGGAACCCGAACGCGCTGATCAGCGACAACTACTGCCTGCGGACCAACGGCTGGTTCGGGCTCTACTTCGACGAGGGCTCCAAGTACTACACCGTCAGGAACAACGTCTTCTCGAACACCGGCACCTGGGCCACCGCCAACTACTGGGGTGGCGAGAACATGGGCAACTTCACCGTCACGGGCAACTGGTCGACGAACGGCAGCACCAACATCACCAACGGTGACCGCGGCAACGTCGTCGGCAACAACGTGACCGTCGCCAACGGTCAGTGGCCGTCGGGTGCTCAGTCCGTGATCGCCTCCGCCGGACCCGGGAACGGCACGTCGACGCCCTCTCCGTCTCCGTCGTCGCCGTCGGGGAGCACGAGCGCGCTCAGAGGTGTGGGGTCGGGGCGGTGCCTGGACGTCACCGGGGTGTCGCAGGCCAACGGCGCGGCGGTGCAGGTCTGGGACTGCAACGGGCAGTCCAACCAGCAGTGGACCTCCACCAGCGCCGGTGAGCTGCGCGTCTATGGCAACAAGTGCCTGGACGTCAACGGCGCGGGCACGGCCGACGGCACCAGCGTGATCATCTGGGACTGCAACGGCCAGAACAACCAGAAGTGGCGGTTCAACTCAGACGGCTCCATCACCGCCGTCGGCGCCGACAAGTGCCTCGACGTCTACAACAACGGCACCGCCAACGGCAGCAAGGTCATCATCTGGACCTGCAACGGCCAGAACAACCAGAAATGGACCCG
>NZ_VJVX01000100.1:0-10829 GCF_008033685.1 Microbispora sp. CSR-4 | reverse complement strand
GCGGCAGCGCGCTGCGCCAGGCGATGATCAACCACATCAACGGCGTGATGGCCCACTACAAGGGCAAGATCCCCTACTGGGACGTGGTCAACGAGGCCTTCGACGACAACACCGGCGGCCGCCGCGACTCCAACCTGCAGCGCACCGGCAACGACTGGATCGAGGTCGCCTTCCGCACCGCGCGGGCCGCCGACCCTGACGCCAAGCTCTGCTACAACGACTACAACATCGACAACTGGACCTGGGCCAAGACGCAGGGCGTCTACAACATGGTCCGCGACTTCAAGTCGCGCGGTGTCCCGATCGACTGCGTCGGCCTGCAGGGCCACTTCAACAGCGGCAGCGCCTACAACAGCAACTTCCGCACCACCATCTCCAGCTTCGCCGCCCTCGGGGTGGACGTGGCCATCACCGAGCTGGACGTCGAGGGCGCGTCGGCCACCACCTACGCCAACATCGTCAACGACTGCCTCGCGGTCGCCCGCTGCGTCGGCATCACGGTGTGGGGCGTGCGTGACAGCGACTCCTGGCGCTCCTACCAGAACCCGCTGCTGTTCGACGGCAACGGCAACAAGAAGGCCGCCTACACCGCGGTCCTCAACGCCCTCAACAACGCCGCACCCAACACCTCGCCCAGCCCCACCCCGCCCGTCAGCCCGAGCCCGAGCCCGACGCCCCCGGTCAGCCCGAGCCCCACTCCGCCGGTCAGCCCGTCGCCCGGCACCTCGCCGCAGCCCGGCAACGGATGCACCGCGACGATCAGTACGGTGAACAGCTGGCCCGACGGCTTCCAGTCCGAGGTCACGGTCCGCGCCGGCAGCTCGCCCGTCAACGGCTGGACCGTGCGGTGGACGTGGCCCGGCGGGCAGACCTTCAGCAACGTGTGGAACGGCACGCCGAGCGTGTCCGGCTCCTCGGTGACGGTCACCAACGCCTTCTACAACGGCTCCATCGCGGCCGGCTCGTCGACCACCTTCGGCTTCACCGCCAACGGCAGCGCGGCCACCCCGACCCTGACCTGCAGCGCCTCCTGATTCCTGGTCCCTGATTCCTGGCGAAACCGGATCCGGTTCGGACGATGTCCGGCCGGATCCGGTTCGCGTTGTGGCCCGCGCGCGTCCGCGGGTGGAGGAGCGGACGCAGGCGGCGGGATGATGGCCGTGATGGACGGGACGCTGCTGCTGCTGGACGTCGACGGGGTGCTCAACCCCGTGCGGCGCTCCTCGCCGCGTTTCCGCCGCTTCGAGTGCGTGGCGGACGGCGAGTGGTTCCGCCTGCTGCTCGATCCCCGGCACGGCGCCAAACTGACCGCCCTGATCCGGGAGACCGGCGCGACGCTGACCTGGGCGACGACCTGGGGCGAACGCGCGAACGCGGAGATCTGCCCCAGGATCGGGCTGCCCCCGCTGCCGGTGATCCCGATCGACGGCGACCCTCCCCGCCCGCCCGGTGTCAACCTCAAGACCTGGCACGTCGCCGAATATGTCCGGGGCCGGCCGTTCGTGTGGTTCGACGACGACCTCGGCCCGGCCGATCTGGAGTTCCTGGACGGCCATCCGGGGGTCGGCGAGTTCCTGGTCGTGGCCGTCGATCCACGGGATGGTCTGGGCGACGCCCACCTGGACGCGGCCCGCCGATGGCTGACCATGCGGAGGCCGTAAGCCTCCTGGTGAGACAGGGTGGGATCACAGGTGAGCAGGGGGCGGATTCTCAGGGATTTCCCCGGAAGCCCCGGTAGTGTCGCGGGCCATGACATGGCAGCGGAGGATCAACGGCGCACTCGTCAGGTTCACGGGAGTCCAGCTCCCCCGGGTCCGGCCCGCAGCCCGGTCGTCGTCGCCCGCGAGCCCCGCCCCGCCGGCGGCGGCGCCGGAGGAGCTGGTGCGTCCTCCCGCCGACCCTCGCGCCGACCGCCTTCTGGTGGCGCCGGTGTTCATCATGTCGCCGGTGCGGTCGGGCTCCACCCTGCTGCGGTCGATCCTGAACGCCCACCCCGACCTGCACGCCCCGCACGAGCTGCACGTCAGGCGGCTGACCGTGGGGTTCGGCACGTCGCTGGCCCGCAAGGCCATGGAGGCGCTCGGCCACAACCAGGCCGACCTTGAGCACATGCTGTGGGACCGGGTGCTCCACCGCGAGCTGGTGCGGAGCGGCAAGCGGACCATCGTGGACAAGACCCCCGCCAACGCCTTCGCGTACGCCCGGATCGCCGCCTGCTGGCCCGACGCCCGGTACATCTTCCTGCTGCGCCACCCCGCCTCGATCGCCGCCTCCTGGTATGAGGCCGACCCCGTCAAGCGCACCCGGGAGGAGGCCGCCGCCGACGCCCTGCGCTACATGAAGGCGGTGCAGCGGGCGCGGAAGGCGCTCACCGGCCTGACCGTGCGCTACGAGGACCTGACCGCCGAGCCGGAGAAGACCACCCGCGCCATCTGCGACTTCCTCCAGCTTGAGTGGGAGCCCGGCATGCTGGCGTACGGCGAGCAGAAGGTGGTGCAGAAGGGCCTGGGCGACTGGAGCGACAAGATCCGGTCGGGCACGGTGCAGCCGGGACGGGACCTGCCCGGGCCGGACGAGATACCCGACCTGCTCAAACCCATCTGCCGCAGCTGGGGCTACCTCCCCGAGGAGGAGAGCCGATGAGAATCCGTTACATGCTCCTGCACGCCTTCGGCATGGGCGGCACGATCCGCACCGTGGTCAACCAGGCGAACGCGATGGCGGCGCTCGGCCACGAGGTGGAGATCGTCAGCGTGGTGCGCCGCCGTGACGAGCCGCAGTTCCGGCTGCATCCCGACGTCGCGCTCACCACGCTGGTGGACCAGCGGACCGGCGTACGGGCCGACTCCCTCGGCCGGCGCGTGTGGCGGAGGCTGCGCGGCAAGCTCGTGCCGTACGGCGAGTTCGCCGCGGGCTACTTCACCGAGCGGGTCGAGAAGGCGGTCATCGACTACGTGTCCTCGGTGGACGACGGGATCCTCGTCACCACGCGCCCGGCGCTCAACCTCATCTCCGCGCGCCGTACCTCCAAGAACGTCGTGCGGGTGGCGCAGGAGCACATGAACCTCGGCACCTACCCCGGCACGCTGCGCGAGGAGATGCTCCGGCACTACGGCGCGTTCGACGCGATCGCCGTGCTGACCCCCAGCGACCAGCGCGAGTACGAGCAGGCGCTGCCCGGCGCGCGGATCGTCCGCATCCCCAACGCGGTGCACTCGACGAACCAGACACCGTCGCGGCAGGAGCATCCGGTCGTGGTCGCCGCCGGGCGCCTGGTCAGGCAGAAGGGCTTCGACCTGCTGCTGCCGGCGTTCGCCCAGGTGGTGAAGGAACACCCGGAGTGGCGCCTGCGCGTCTTCGGCACCGGCCCGAGGAAGGCGGCCCTGCGGGGGCTGATCGGCGAGCACGGCCTGTCGGCGCACGTGACGTTGATGGGCCGGACCAACCGCCTCGACGACGAGCTCGCCCGGGCCTCCATCTATGCGCTGAGCAGCCGGTTCGAGGGCCTGCCGATGGTCATGATCGAGGCGATGACCCACGCGTTGCCGATCGTGGCCTTCGACTGCCCGACCGGCCCCGGCGACGTGCTCACCGACGGGACCGACGGCATCCTGGTGCCCTCCGGGGACGTGGACGCCCTCGCCGCGGCCATCAAGCGGCTCATCGCCGACCGCGACCTGCGGCTGCGCATGGGCGCCGCCGCGGCGGCCACCGCCAGGGAGTACGCCCCGGAGAACGTCATGCCCCAGTGGGAGAACCTGTTCACCGAGCTCCTGCTGGCGAAGTCGGGCAGCTCCGCGCGGGCGCGGCGCTGACCCGGCTCGCGCCGTCCCGCCGGCCCCGGCGCGGCACGCGAGCGCGACGAGACAGGACCGGCGCCGCGTAAGGAGATCGCGGTCGGTGAGGGACCTTGCCCGGCATGGTTAGAAATAAGGCCACGCCACGTTCACCTTGTGGTGGATTCACACCCGTAACATCCCCGTCTTGGTAATCAGATACCCACCTGGGGGTTTTACATGGGTTCCTCCCGCAAGCGTCTGCTGCGGCTGCTTGTGCCTGCGACGACCGTGGCCACGGCGGCGGTCGCCGGCGCGGTCCTCAATCCCGCCCTGCCCGCGAACGCCACCTCTCACCACCACGACGGCGGCCGGGCGCGCAGCGTGATCTTCATCAACGGCGACGGCATGTCCGCGGCTCATCGTGAGGCAGCGCGGCTGCACCTGGCCGGTCTCGACGGGCAGCTCGCCATGGACACGCTCCCGGTCTCCGGGCAGCTGAGCACCAGCCCGCACGACCCCAAGACCGCCATCACCGACTCCGCCGCGGCGGCCACCGCCTGGGCGACGGGGACCAAGACCTACAACGGCGCCATCAGCGTCGACGTCAAGGGCAAGCCGCTGCCGATCCTGGGCAAGCAGGCCAAGGCGGCGGGCAAGTCCACCGGCCTCGTCACCACCGCTCAGGTGACCGACGCCAGCCCCGCCGCGTGGTTCTCCCAGACCGCCGACCGCGGCGCTCAGGACGAGATCGCGCGGCAGTACCTGGAGGTCAGCAAGCCGGACGTCATCCTCGGCGGCGGCGAGGACTGGTGGCTCCCTGCGGGCACGCCCGGCGCGTTCCCCGACAAGCCCGCCGAGGACCCCGACGAGGCCAGCAAGGGCACCAAGGGCAACCTGATCAAGAAGGCCGAGCGCGAGGGCTACCAGTACGTCTCCAGCGCCAAGGAGCTCGCCCGGGCCAAGCGCGGCAAGCTGCTGGGCCTGTTCAGCAACGAGGAGATGTTCCAGCAGCGGCCGGAGGGCCAGGGCGACATCTACTCCCCGGTCGTGGACCTGGCCACCATGACCAAGAAGGCCCTCGACACCCTCAGCACGAACAAGAAGGGCTTCTTCCTGTTCGTCGAGGAAGAGGGCATCGACGAGTTCGCCCACGAGAACAACGGCTCCCGCGTGCTCCAGGCCATGGCGTCCCTGGAGAAGGCCGTCAAGGTCGCCAAGGCGTACGTCGCCGCGCACCCCGACACGCTTCTCGTCATCACCGGTGACCACGACTGCGGTGGCCTCACCGTGGAGGACCCCTCAGACACCGAGGACGAGAGCGGCACCGGCCTGTCGACCGAGGACGGTCCGTTCAAGATCCACGGCAGCAACCTCACGTTCACGATGGACTGGACCACCACCGGGCACACCGGCGTGGACGTGCCGGTCACGGCCGAGGGTCCCCTGTCCAAGCTCTTCACCGGCAAGCACCCCAACACGTACGTGCACACGGTGCTTTCGAAGGTGCTGACCTCGCGTCACTAGACGCCGTTCGTCGTGCCGCCGCCCCTGCCGGCGGCGGTACGCGGATCGGCCAGGCCGCTTCTCCCCCGGCGGACCCCGCCTATTCGGACCCCGCCTGTTCGGACCCCGCCTATTCGGACCCCGCCTGTTCGGAAGCAGCCCAACCGGATCCTGCTCATCCCGGCCCGGGTCAGCCGGACCGTGCTCAGTCCGACGCGGCGCCGGTCAGCCGGTCGCCCAGGGAGCTGCGCCGATAGAGCACCTGCCGTCCGTCGCGGGCCCGGGTGACCAGGCCCGTGGCGTACAGCACGCGCAGGTGCTGGGACACGGCGCTCGGGGTCACCCGGAGCCGGCGGGCGATCTCGACGGTGGGCAGCGGCTCGCCGAGGAGGCCGAGCAGCCTCGTCCGCGGCGCACCGAGAAGCGACACGAGCGCGGCCTCGTCCGCGACGGGCGCCCGGTGCCACAGCGTCGCCACGCCACGGCTGGGATAGACCAGCGTCGGAGGCTCCTCCGGGAGGACCGGGGGCGCGGGCTTGTGCGCGAACACGGAGGGCACGAGCAGCAGGCCCCGGCCGGCCGCCGCGACACGGAAGCTGCTGATCATCTTGTCGATGTGCAGCACCCCGTCGTCCCAGCGCAGGTTCGGGTGCATGCCCGCGAACAGCAGCCGGGCGCCGCCCACGGCCAGCTGCCGCGCCCGATAGGTCATGTCGGCCTCCAGCACCAGCCGCATCTGCGGCCACATCGGCCGTACGGCGATCTCCCAGTAGCGCTCCAGGAGGTCGCAGATCGCGTCCCGGAGCCGTACGACCGGCGCGTCGCCGTCGGCGGCGGCGTCACGCAGCCGCCCGGGCAGCGGGGCAGGCGCGTGCGTGGCCGCCAGGTCGCGGCGTACCAGGCCGGGAGGGGTCCGGCGGACCACCGCCAGCTCCTCCGCGAATTCGGGGGCGAAGGTCGCCGGCCTCGGAGTCAGGAAGTCGGGGACGGTGAACCTCTCCGCCACCAGCGCCGTCAGCAGATCCGTGTCGAGGGTGCCGAGCCTGCCGAGCACGGACCTGCGCCACGGGAGCAGCGCCGCCGACAGCCCCGGGTCGCGCAGCACCCGCAGGCTGAGCACCGTCTCGGTCAGCGGCGAGAGGGCGAATCTCGTGTCGGCGAGGTCCTCGACCCCGAGCTCGAAACTGATCATTAAGCCCCACGCTACATCTGTTTGCGGCGAAAGGTCCGCAGTGTGGACTTCCGTCCGTGATCAACGCATTCCTCGAACGACCCACGGCGATCGACGCCGCCGGTGACACGACCCGGGCCCCGGCACGCAGACTCGCTCTCTGCTCCGGAGTGCCCCTGCGCCCGGCGGGACGGGTGGACGGATGGGAGCCGGGGCCTCGTCCCGCGCGTCGCGGACCGGGGGCCGGCGCATGAGCCGCCGCACGCTCGCGATCCTGACCCTCACCTGCGCGGTCGCCGTGGGCAACATCTACTTCCCGCAGGCGATCGCACCGCTCGTCGCCGCCGGGCTGCACCTGCCTCCCGACGCGGGCGCCCTGGTGGTGACCACGACCCAGGCCGGTTACACGGCCGGGATCGTGCTGCTGGTGCCGCTCGGCGACCGCTTCCCGCACCGCCCCTTCCTCGTGACTCTGCTCGTGCTCACCGGTCTCGGCCTGCTCGCCGCGGGCTGCGCGCCGGCCCTGCCGCCGCTCGTCGCCGCTAGCGCCTTGGTCGGCCTCACCACCGTGGCCGCGCAGGTCGCCGGCCCGCTGGCGGCCGGTCTTGTGGCGGCGGACCGCCGGGGAGCGGTGATCGGCACACTGCTGAGCGGATCGACCGGCGGCATGCTGCTGGCCCGCACCTTCAGCGGAACCCTCGGCGAATGGCTGGGCTGGCGGGCGCCGTACCTCGTGGCCGCGGCCCTGGCGCTGCTCCTCGCCGCGAGCCTGGCCGTCACGGTGCCGCTCACGGCCGCGTCCACCCGCCGTCGTTATCCGGCGCTCCTGGCCGAACCGCTGCGCCTGCTGCGCGCCGAGCCCGAGCTGCGCCGCTCCTGCTTCTATCAGGCGGCCGTCTTCGCCGGGTTCTCCGCCGTCTGGACCTGCCTGGCCCTCCTGCTCACCGGCCCGGCGTACGGCCTGGGCGCCCAGGCCGTGGGGTTGCTCGCCCTGGTCGGCGCGGCGACGATGCTGTGCACCCCCGTCGCCGGCCGCATGGTGGACCGCGTGGGGCCCGATCCGGTGAACCTCGTCTGCATGCTGGGTGTCCTCGTCTCTGCGGCGGTCCTCGCCGCCGGGTCGCTCGGCGGCGCGGCGGGCCTGGCCGCGCTGACCCCCGGCACGCTGGGGCTCGGCGTCGCGATGCAGTGTGGCATGGTCGCCAACCAGGCCCGGGTCTACGCCGTGCGTCCCGACGCCCGCGGCAGGCTCAACACCGCCTACATGACCTGCGCCTACCTCGGGGGCAGCGCGGGGTCCTGGCTCGGGGTCCGCGTCTGGAGCGTGGCCGGATGGCGGGGCGTGTGCGCGCTCCTCGCACTGCTCGCCGCGCTCGCCCTGACCCGCCACCTCCTGTCACTGCGCCGCCGCGCCACACCGCGGATCACCATGCCGAGCCGTACGGCGTCCGGCTGAGGGCGCGCGACGACGAGCGTCCCGCCACCCGCACCCTGCCGCCCGGGCCGTGGCAGTGGACCGACGACACGGAGATGGCCTGCTCTGTCTACCGGCTTCTGGCCGGCCGGGGCACGATCGACCAGGACGCACTGGCGGCTTCGTTCGCCGCGCACCACGACTTCGACCGCGGCTTCGGCGGACTGCCGCGCGACTGGCTACGCCGCACGGAACCGCTGCCCGGCTGGGCCGAGGTGCCGGCCGGTCTCCGCCCGGAGACGGCGGACTGGCCCTGGCCGCAGGGCAAGGACCTCTACGACGTGATCTCGGATCAGGTGAGGCGGCCGACGTAGGCGAGCGCCTGCTTGAGCAGCACGCCCTGGCCGCCGGTCATCTCCTGCTGCACGATCGGAGAGGCGGCCTCCTCGGGCGTGAACCACTCCAGGTCCAGCGCGTCCTGCCGGGGCCGGCAGTCTCCGCGCACCGGGACGATGTACGCCAGGGAGACCGCATGCTGGCGCGGATCGTGGAACGGCGTGACCCCAGGGGTGGGGAAGTACTCCGCCACCGTGAACGGCGTCGGCGAGACCGGCACGCTCGGCAGCGCGACCGGGCCGAGATCCTTCTCCAGGTGGCGCAGGAGCGCGTCGCGGATGCGCTCGTGGTAGTACACCCGCCCGGACACCAGCGCCCGGCTCACGGTGCCGTCGGCGCCGATCCGCAGCAGCAGGCCGACGCGGGTCACGGTGCCCGTGTCGTCCACGCGCACCGGCACGGCGTCCACGTACAGGATCGGCATCCGGCCCCGCACCGATTCGATCTCGTCGGGAGCGAGCCAGCCTGGCGTCGTTTCGGTCATTTCGGTCACGGCTCGATCGTACTTGCCCAGGCGGGGGGTGGTCCGCATCTCCGCGAGGTTCACGTCGGACCTCTACGACGTTCGCGGCGCGTCCGCGGGACGATCACCGTACCCTGCCCTGCAAGCGGGGAGCCGGAGACCGTCGGTGCGTGGATCGGGCCATGGCGGCCCCACGGCGTTTGGCCGGCACTTCCGAGACGAAAGGTCTGCTCATGGTCGAGATCCCCCGGGACTTGCCGATCTTCGAGCGTGACGCGGTTCGCATCGTGCTTCGCGACATCGACGACCGCATCCTGCTCTTCCACACGCACGAACCGACCGCGCCGGAGCTCGACCAGTGGTGGGAACTGCCCGGAGGCGGCATCGACGAGGGCGAGACCTACCGGGAAACCGCGGTGCGGGAACTGCGCGAGGAGACCGGCATCGTCATCTCCCCCGAACAGGTCGGGCCGCCGAACTGGCGCCGTACCTCCACGTTCCGGCACCGCGACCGGCGGCATCTCCAGCATGAGGTCGTGGTCGAGGTGCGCCTTGACCACGCGGGCGACCTGATCGACGAGACCGGGCGCCTGGACTACGAGCGCGAGGACTACTTCGACTTCCGCTGGTGGCCGATCCCCGAGGTGGTGGCCAGCTCCGAACTGTTCTATCCCCGCAGTCTTCCCCGGTTGCTGACCGGCTTCCTGGCCGGGGAGAAGCTCAGCGAGCCGTTCGAACTCTGGTCGTGACCGCTTCTCTCCCTGATCGTCTTCTCTCCCTGAACGTCTTCTCTCCCTGAACGTCTTCTCTCCCTGAACGCCGCAACCGGGTCAGCCCGGCCCGCGCCGCCGGTGGTGCTCGCCATGCGGAGGGCCGAGCGGGCGGGCGAGGCGGGGATCCGGTTCGCGCCGCTCCAGCCAATGGGCGGTCGACAGGGTAGCTCGGTCGATCATGTCGGCCGTACCGCGGAAGTCGACGGGCAGCACCTCGACCGGGCACAGCGGCGGCAGCACGTGCAGGCGGGTCCGCCGCTTGTTATGCCTGATCGAGGCGCTGATGCGCTGCTCGCTCAGCAGGTTGTAGCCGTGCAGGGCCATGGCGATCGCCGTCGACGGCGCGGCCGGCAGGTGGCAGGAGAACCCGGGCGCCAGCAGGTACGCCTCGTCGGCCCCCGCGTCCACCGCGTAGTCCAGCGTGGTCAGATCGGCGACACCGCCGTCCATGAGCACGTGGTCGCCGATCGTCACGGTGGGATACAGGGCAGGGATCGCGGTGCTGGCCAGCAGGGCCGGCAACGCGGGCCCCCGCGAAAGGATCACCGGCCGCCCCGTCCGCACGTCCGCGGTCAGCACCTCCAGCGGAACCAGCGTCTCCTCCAGGGCGCGGATCGGCAGGATGCGTTCGAGGAACCGCCGCAGGGAGGAGTTCTCGAACAGGTAGTTGCGACGGCCCAGCAGCGCCGCGACCAGCGTGGCAGGGTTGAGCGGGAACGTGTAGTTGGGCACACCCAGCGCCTGCAGGGCTCCCCGGAGAGGATGAAGGGGAAGGTTTCCGGCCAGCGTACGGAGCACGTCGGGCCCGCTCACCGGATACACGTCGTGGCTGCTCACCGACAGCCACAGCCGCGCCAGTTCCTCCGCACCCGCGGCGTCGGGCCGCGCGGCGTAATAGGCGCCGTTGAGCGCCCCGATCGAGGCGCCCACCACCATGTCGGCGCGGATCCCGTGAGCGGTGAGCGCGCGGAGCATGCCGACCTGCGCGGCCCCCAGGCTGCCGCCTCCCCAAAGGATGAACGCCGTCGTCATCGGCCGCTTCCCCACGCTCCCCGGCCCCGGCTCCCCTTCCTCCCCGGACGTCCCCGTTCCCCCCGCCGTACGGAGGTGTGCGGGGTTACGTAAGACAAGGGATTTCGACCGCGCCCTTGTTTATCCTGCCGAGGCGATAGTCGAAAGGCAGGAAGAGCAATCGTCAAGACCTGTGGGTCACGAGTTCCTAAGCAGCTGTTGGTGAGGGCTGATCGTCGGGGCGTTCGACGAGCTTGCCGTTGACGAAGGTGGCCCCGGCGCGGACCAGGGCGACGAGGTGGGGGGCGTTGACCGCGCG
>NZ_VJVX01000010.1:0-145239 GCF_008033685.1 Microbispora sp. CSR-4 | reverse complement strand
GCGAAGGTCCCACTCATCGCCAGGAGGGGGAACGGTGACACGATCCCCGCGTTTGGGACTCATACAGAGACCTCAACCGGTCCGAAGTCTCCGCTCGTAGGCTTACGGGCGTCCGCGTACTCTGCCGGGTCCGCCTTGATCCGAGCCGTCGCCCGCCAGCCCACGATCACTTCTTCGGCCCTGCTGTCCAAGTCCAGTTCTGCAGCGTCGGACAGAGCCTCGACCAGTTCGAGCGTGAAGTTCCGCAGTTCGTCCGTGGTGAGGTGGCGGACCCAGGGGAAGACCTCAGGCATCGCGATAACCAAGGTCCTGGCTGTCGGATCATGTTTGAGGAGCGCAAGGAACAGGCGAGACGCCGTCGCGAGCGTCCGGTCTCGCTGCTCCTCGCGGTCCGCAGCCGTCAGATAGAAGTCCGGTGCGTCCCGATGAGTGACACGTACGCGCCCCAGACGTGTCGCACGCTCCGCGACCGCTCGCGGATTCCTTGACAAGTCTGAGAACGTCACCGACTCTGCATGGCTCGCACTCATATCGTCATCATAGTCAGAACGTGTTCTGATATGCAGGTGACGGACTGGAGACGGCTCATGCCCCTCATCGGCACGGGTGAGTCGGGCGACCAAGGGCCAGGATCAGTCAGTTACCGCAGGTCAGCTCTCGCCGGCGGTCAGGCCGACGGGGCAGGAGACTCCGGTGCCGCCGATGCCGCAGTAGCCGTTCGGCACCTTGAACAAATACTGCTGGTGGTAGTCGTATCGCTGGGGCAATAATTCAGCACCTACACCCGCACGAGGCGGACTGCCTTTCCGCAGAGCTTGCTCATGTCGTCCTCGTCCGAGGTGAGGACGATGACGGGCCGGGTGGAGCGAAGAGCCGTGGCGGCCACGACGGCATCGATCGCGTACTTGTGGCCGTGAAGACCGCTCTCGCGGAGCAGGTCCAGCGCGTGGACGGAGACCTCCTCGGTCACCGGCTCGACTCGCAGCCGGGACAGGTGCCAGCGCAACCGGTCGTTCGTCACCCGGCCGTCGAAGGCCTCGATAGGCGTCAGGGCACTGACGGCAACGCGAAAGTCGTTGTTCTGCGCCTCACGGACGATCGCCGTGACTCGCTGGTCGGCCGCGCACCACTTCGAGAGTCCCTCGGAGTCAAGAATGACCGTCCCCGCACTCAGCTTGCTTCGTGCGCGTGCCATCCACGCTCCTCCTGTAGCTCCGGAGCGGACTTCACGCTACGAAACAGCTGCTCGGCCTCGTCCCGCAGATGCTGCGGGATGGGACCGCACTCGTTCTCGTTCGCCTGCAGGGCCTCCTCCAGCAGGTCCCTCTCGATCTGCCGCTCCACAGCGGCGTCGACATAGGCGGAGAACCCACGCGCGCCGACACGCTCCTTGATCGCGCGGATGTTGCCGGCCCGCAAGGAGACGCTCACCTTGGCCGCAGGCCCTTCCCCTGGCGGGAAGGCTTGTTCAGGCGTACTCATAGCGGCAGTTTACTACTTCAAGTAGCAAACGATCGGCCCCAGCAACGTGAAACCTCCGAGTAGCGCGACGCCGCT
The DNA here is from genome assembly GCF_008033685.1 of Microbispora sp. CSR-4. Taxonomy (NCBI): domain Bacteria; kingdom Bacillati; phylum Actinomycetota; class Actinomycetes; order Streptosporangiales; family Streptosporangiaceae; genus Microbispora; species Microbispora sp. CSR-4. Next base: position 143,682 of record NZ_VJVX01000010.1, on the reverse strand, counting down.
CGGAGGTCTCACGATCCGCTACTCCCCGCTAGAGGTCGTCAGGCCGACGGGGCAGGAGACTCCGGTGCCGCCGATGCCGCAGTAGCCGTTCGGCACCTTAAAGAGGTATTGCTGGTGGTAGTGCTCCGCTTCAGGCAACAAATCGCAAGCTCGCGCCAGTGCCGCTTCGGCCGCGGAATCACACCGCTCAGGGCCGCAGGACGGGACAGCGCTCAGAGCCGCTCCGGCAGCAGCATGAGTGCACCGGTGTGCTGGGGACGGACAACAGTGAAGTGGCGGCGGTCGAGCGTTGCCACTTCCGTGACACCGAGTCGCTCAGCGATCGCGATCACAGAGGCATCAACCGCCCCGAGTGGGAGACTCGCGTACGTCTCCACCAGGTCGCCCATACGCTGCAGATCACGTTCTGTGAGATCCACCAAGGTCAGACCTGCTCCGAAAGAGCGTAGGAACGCCGCCTCCGCTTTGCTGCCCTGCCGTTTCTCGACGAGCTGGCATACCTCGGTAGCCACGGTCGCGGGGACGAGCAAGGGCCCCGGATGGGTCCGCAGAAGTCGGGCACAGGCCTGATGATGGCGGTCCCGGACGTTCACGGCCGCAACCAACGGACCCGAGTCGATAACGATCACAAAGAGTGATTGTCCTCCGCGCGGAGAATCTCCTCCGAGCGTTCCGCGAAATCCGGCTCGGCTTCGAGCATGCCGATGAACGGCAGGTCGCGCACCACAGGCGGCTCTTCGAGCTGATCGCGGACGAGCCTGAGCAGAGGAGCCACCTTCTCCTCTGGCAGCCGATCAACCAGGTGGTGGAGTTCCTCGCGCATCACGCTCATGTATCGAGTGTAATCAGCGGAACCGCCCCGGACAGCCGCGTGGCGCGGCAACTGATCGCAACCCGCTGAGAGCGACTGTGCCGGCCCGGGGCAGCTCGGGCTCCGGGCCAGCTGTGTTCCAAAAGGTCACACCTCGCCGGTGGTCAAGCCGACGGGGCAGGTCACGCCGGTGCCGCCGATGCCGCAGTAGCCGTTCGGCACCTTGAAAAGGTATTGCTGGTGATAATCCTCCGCGAAGTAGAACTCGCCGGCGGGGGCGATCTCGGTGGTGATCTCGCCGTACCCGGCCTTGGTGAGCACCTCCTGGTACGCGTCCCGGGACGTCACGGCGGCCTTGGCCTGCTCGGGGCCGTGGGTGTAGATGGCCGACCGATACTGTGTGCCGACGTCGTTGCCCTGGCGCATGCCCTGCGTGGGGTCGTGGGCCTCCCAGAACACCTTCAGGAGCTCCTCGTACGACACCTCGGCCGGGTCGAAGACCACCCGGACGACCTCGGCGTGCCCGGTCCGGCCGGTACAGACCTCCTCGTACGTCGGGTTCGGCGTGTAGCCGCCCGCGTAGCCCACGGCGGTCGAGACGACCCCGGGGGTCTGCCAGAACTTGCGCTCGGCGCCCCAGAAGCAGCCCAGCCCGAACTCGGCGATCTGCGTGCCCTCGGGGTACGGCGGAGCCAGCGGCGCGCCGAGGACCTGGTGGCGGGTGGCCACCGGCATGACCTCGGCGCGGCCCGGCAGCGCCTCCGCGGGGTCCACCATCGTCGTCTTGTTTGTGCCGAAGAGCCAGCCCATCTCGCACCCTTCCTTCCGTTCTGCCATCCCCAACCAGACACCGGGCGACCTTGTTCCCCACGTAAGCGTCTCTAAATCCCAGACGTAGCGACCCTTATTTGTGCTGAATCCAGGTAAGCAGCGAAGATGGGCTTCATGCCTGATACGCGCCGAGGTGTCCTGTATGGCGTCGCCGCCTACACCATGTGGGGCCTGTTCCCTCTCTACTGGCCTCTGCTCAAGCCGTCCGGCGCCGTGGAGATCCTCGCCCACCGGATGGTCTGGTCGCTGGTCGTGGTGGTCACGCTCCTCGCGGTACGCCGCCACTGGTCGTGGATCCGCGCCATCACACGCCGCCAGCTCATCCTCCTCGCCCTCGCGGCCGTCACGGTCTCGGTCAACTGGGGCGTGTACATCTACGCCGTCAACACCGGGCATGTGGTGGAAAGCGCGCTCGGCTACTTCATCAATCCCCTGGTCAGCGTGCTGTTCGGGGTGCTGATCTTCCGGGAGCGGCTGCGCCGGTGGCAGTGGATCGCCGTCGGTCTGGGCACTGTCGCGGTCCTCATCCTGACGCTCGACTACGGGCGTCTCCCGTGGATCGCCCTCGCGCTCGCCGCCAGCTTCGGCACGTACGGCCTGATCAAGAAGGCGGCGGGGGTGGGCAGCGCGGAGAGCCTGACCATCGAGACGCTCGTGCTGCTGGTGCCGGCCCTGGGCTACCTGGTCGTCCTCCAGACGAACGGCACCGGGACCTTCGGCAACCACGGCCTCGGCCACGCGCTGCTGCTGGCGGTGTCCGGTCTCATCACCGCGGTGCCGCTGATGTTCTTCACGGCCTCCGCGCTGCGGGTGCCGCTCACCGTCATCGGCCTGCTCCAGTACATCGCCCCGGTGCTGCAGTTCCTGTGCGGGGTGCTGATCGCCCACGAGACCATGCCCGTCAGCCGGTGGGCCGGGTTCGTGGTCGTCTGGCTCGCGCTGAGCGTGTTCACCTGGGACAGCGTGCGCTCCGCCCGTACGGCCCGGCTGGAGCGCGCGGCCGCGCTCGAGACCGTCTGAAACCGCCTGGATACGCCTCCCGGAGTACGGAACCCGCCTCCGCCGGGAGGACGACGGGACCGTCCTGAACGGCGAGGATCGGCGGCATGAGCAAGGAATTCCGTTTCGGGATCGTCGCAGGCATGGCCCCTGATGCCGCCGCGTGGACGGCGACGGCCCGCCATGCCGAGGACCTCGGCTACTCGACCCTGCTCGTCCCCGACACGCTGGGGACGCTGCCGCCGCTGCTCGCGATGACCGCCGCGGCCACCGTCACGACGACGCTGCGCGTGGGCACGTTCGTGCTGGCCGCGCCCTACCGCAATCCCCCGCAGCTCGCGCACGAGCTCGCCGGGCTCGACTTCCTGTCCGGCGGACGGCTCGAGGTCGGCGTGGGGGCCGGGCGGCCCGCCGCCGAGGAGGACGCCCGGGCGCTCGGCATGCCGTACGGCACGGCGGCCGAACGCATCGCGCAGGTCCGCACGGTGATCAGCGAGGTGCGGACGGCCTTCGCCGGGACCAACGCCTTCTCCAAGAGCACCGTGCAGCGCCAGGGGCCACCGATCATGATCGCGGGAGCCGGTCCCCGCATGCTGGCGCTCGCGGCGGAGGAGGCCGACATCGTCGCGCTCGCCGTACAGGCCGACACGACGGAGGAGGGCCTGCGCGGGCCCATCGGCACGCTACGGGCGGCGGCCGGCGCGAGGTTCGACGACGTCGAGCTGAGCATGAACCTGCTCCAGATCGGCGACGAGCCGCCCCCATGGGTGCCTGAGGGGCTCAGAATCCCGTCGGCGGAGGCCGCCGCCATCCTGCGCGGCTCGCCTCGCGAGATGGCCGACACGCTGCTGCGCCGTCGCGACGAGCTGGGCCTGTCCTACATCACCGTCGGCGGCTTCTTCGCCGACGCCCTCGCCCCCGTGGTCGAACTCCTCGCCGGCAGCTGACGGCTCACCCCGTGGCGAAGCCGATCGGTACGGTCGTCGGGAAGGTCCGGATCAGCTTCTTGTTGACGAACTCCTCGATGCCGAGATCCGCCAGTTCTCTCCCATATCCAGAGCATTTGATACCGCCGAACGGCAGGGCGGGGTGGGAGGAGGTCGGGTGGTTGATCCAGACCATTCCCGCGTCGAGCCGCTCCGCCACCCGCCGCGCCCGGTCGAGGTCCCTGCAGAAGACCGCGCCGCCGAGGCCGTACGGTGTGTCGTTCGCCAGCGCCACGGCCTCGTTCTCGTCGGCCACCTGGTAGATCACCGCCACCGGCCCGAACAGTTCCTCGCGGTACGCCCGCATGCCCGGCCTGACGTCCGTCAGGATGGTCGGCTGGACGAAGGCGCCGGGCCGGCCGATCCGGTCGCCGCCGGTCACCAGGGTCGCCCCCTGCGCCACCGTGTCGCGTACCTGGCTCACGAGGTTCGCGGCGGCCTGCTCCGAGGACAGCGGCCCCAGCGTGGTGTCCGGGTCCAGCGGGTCGCCCGGGACGAGCGCCTCGAACCTGCGGCGCAGTTCCTCGACGAAGCGGCGGTAGACGTGCGGCAGGAGGATCATCCGCTTGGCGCTCACGCAACTCTGCCCCATGTTGGACAGCCGGCCGACCGCCGCGGCCTCCACGGTCCGGTCGAAGTCCTCCGTGTCGAGCACGATGAACGGATCGCTCCCCCCGAGTTCGAGCACGGTCTTCTCGATGTTGCGTCCCGCCCTTTCGGCGGCGCCGGCGCCCGCACGATCACTGCCGGTGAGGGAGACACCCTGGATCAGGGGATCGTCGATCACAGTGCCCACTCGCGCCGACGGCAGGAACAGGTTGACGTAGACCCCGGGCGGCGCGCCGGCGTCGTGGAACAGCCGCTCCAACGCGAGCGCCGACTGCGGGCAGTTGCTCGCGTGCTTGAGCAGGATCGTGTTGCCGGCGACCAGATTCGGCGCCGCGAAGCGGGCGACCTGGTAAAGCGGGTAGTTCCACGGCATGATCCCGAGGAGCGCGCCGAGCGGCCGGTTGGCCACCACGGCATTCCCCTCCTCGACGGGAAGCGGGAGGTCGGCGAGGAAGGCGGGCCCATGCTCGGCGTAGTAGCTCAGGATGTCCGCCGACAGGTCCGCCTCTCCGCGGCTCTCGCCGATGAGCTTGCCCACTTCCAGCGTCACCGTCCGGGCGAGTTCCTCCTGGCGTTCGCGCATGAGAGAGGCCGCCCGGCCGACCACGGCGGCCCGTTCTGCCGGGGCGAGCGATCTCCACTCCTGGAAGGCCTGGTGAGCCGCCGCGACGGCCCGGCCCGCCTCCTCGTCGGTCATGGCGGGAAACTCGGCGAGGACCTCGTCGTTGTACGGATTCACGCTGGCGATGGACCTGCGTGTCACGGATGGCGTGGCGGTGGTCATGGCGCCCCCCTGCGCCCGCACGCCGTTCGGCCCCCGACTGCACCGTGGCGGCGCCGGACCTCTTGCCACGATACTCCGCCCGGTCGCGGCACCTCCGCCCAGAACGGCCCGCACGCGCGTCCGTGGGACAGCACGAGGCGATTTCCCGCCGGGTCAGCGTGTGGCCGATATGCGTGACCGGGTGCGGGCGGGCGCCCATTCGGGCAGCCCGTCGAGGATGTCGGCGAGCGTGACCCCCGCGAGGCTGCTGCGCCACGCCCGGTGCGCGTCGGCCATCTTCTCGGCGATGATGCAGACGCCCTGGCAGTCCTCGGGAGGCAGGGCACCCCGTCCCTGCTGGCGGATCTCGCGGCACTCGTACGGCGAGGAGCCGCCGTCGATCGCCTCGACGATCTGCAGCAACGTGATGTCGGAAGCCGCCCGCGCGAGCCGGAAGCCGCCCCGCGGGCCGGTCATCGCGGCCAGCACACCGGCTTTGACGAGCGCCTGCAACTGCTTGGCCAGATAGGGCGCCGGAACGTCGAAGTAGTCCGCGAGCTGCGCCGCCGAGGCGGTGGCTCCCGGATCGAGCTGCGCCAGCGTGGTGGCGCAGTGCAACACCCACTCGGTGCTCGCAGGCAGCTTCATGCCCACCAGTGTATTGGAGAGATTGCAGATCTATTTTGTCCGAGATAGAGTCCGGGGCGTCTAGCGAAGGAGAACACCATGCGTATCGCAGTCGCCGGCGCCACCGGGAACATCGGCAGGCTCACCGTCGCCGCCCTCGAACGGGACGGGCACGACGTCGTACGGATCAGCCGCTCACTCGGCGTGGACCTGATGACGGGCGAGGGGCTCGACAAGGCCCTGGACGGCGTCGAGTCCGTCGTGGACGCGATCAGCTCGAACGCGACCGACCGGGACGAGTCGGTGGCGTACTTCGGCACGACCACCAGGAACCTGCTGGCCGCCGAGGAACGGGCGGGCGTCCGCCACCACGTGCTGCTCTCGATCATCGGCATCCACAAGGTGGAGGGCAACGCCCACTACTCCGGCAAGCGGGAGCAGGAACGCCTGGTGTCCGCCGGTTCCGTGCCGTGGACGATCGTGCCGGCCGCGCAGTTCCACGACTTCGCCGAGATGGTGGCGGGATGGATGGAGCAGGACGGCGTCGCCACGATCGCGCCGCTGCTGGTGCAGCCGATCGCGCCCGCCGACGTGGCCGAGGTGCTCGCCGAGATCGCGGTGGGCGACCCGCAGGGCCGTTACACCGACGTGGCCGGTCCCGAGCCGCAGGACCTCGTCGACATGGCCCGGCGCACCCTCGCGGCACGCGGCCGTACGGTCAAGCTGGTGCCGACCTGGTCGGGACTCTTCGGCCCGGCGATGGCCGGCAACGTGCTGCTGCCCGGAGAAGGCGCCCGCATCGCGCCGACCTCCTTCGACGAGTGGCTCGCGGCCCAGCACTAGACGCAGGCCCAGCACTGAGCACGTCTCGCCCGCCCGCGGTCAGCGAGCGGGCAGCGTCGGGTGCGGACTATCCGGGACGATGCCCATCATGGTGGACGTGATGGCCCATCGTTCGTGGTCCCGCCAGGCGCCGTCGATGAACAGCATCTCCGGCGAATACCCCTCACGGCGGAAACCGTGCCGTTCGAGCAGCCTTCGGGAGGCGTGGTTGCCCGGCTGGACATTGGCCTCCAGCCGGTGGAGCCGCAACTCCTGGAAGGCGTGACGCAGCACCAGGCCGAGACCTTCGGACATGTATCCCTGGCCTGCGGTGGGCGCGAAGGCCGCGTATCCGAGGGAGCCGCACTGGAAGCGTCCCCGGATGATGCTGTTGATGTTGATGTTCCCCGCGATCTCACCGGTCTGCCGTACGCAGACCAGCAGGCCCTCGGCGGACCGGGGATCGTCGAATCGGGCCAGATAGGCCCGGAACTCCTCGCTCGTGGTGGGCAGGGACATCCACGGATGGTGGAGGTCGATGCTCGCTCGCACCAGTTCGAGGAACTCGGCCTCGTCCTGCGCCGTGATCCGGCGCAGGGTCACGCGCGGGTGGCCGCCCGCCCTGTCGCCCGCCGACTCGTGCGCGGTCTCTTCACCACTGTCGTTGTGCAACACCCGCCACAGCGTAGGCGAACGCCGTACGGGCGGGAGCCTCGGAAAGGCACTGAAGGCGTCAGCCCAGCGCGGCCTCGGCCCTGGCGTACGCGGCCTCGGTGATGCGCGGCAGCAGTACGGCCGGGTCGGTGCGCGGCGCGGGGAGCTGTTTCGGAATCCGCACCTCCAACACGTAACGCGGCGTCCGCACCACCTCGACCCACTGCGTGACCGACTTCCCCTCCATTACCCGGAAGGCCCAGGACCGGGTGCCGAGACGCGGCACGGAGATCGACCGCACGCGGAAGGGATTGCCCTCCTCCCCGAGGAAAGTCCGGCAGGAGTCCATTGCAGCGGGGTCGCCGAGGCCGGTCAGCATCGGAGCAGGGCCCGTGACGATGGTCTCCGAGAACTCCGCCGACCGTCTCCACGCCCCATCGCTCATGGCGCTCAGCAGCGCCGCGGCGATCTGCACGCCCGGCCTGTTGAAATCACGCAGCACGACGCGCCACGACCCCTCGGCCACCCTCTGGCAGGTGGAAGCCCCGGCAGAAGCCCCGGCCGCCTGACGGAGTGCGAGGAACGCCGAGGCGTCGTCCGCGGCGGCGGGCAGGGCCACGACCGCGCCCGGTCTGGTGATCGACTCGTGGACCCCCTGATAGTCGACGAGCAGGGCCCGCAGAAGCCGGGGATCGCCAGGGCCACTCCCGGGGTTCGCGACCGAGAGCGGCCGCCCCTTCTTAACCACCTCCGCCTCGAAGACCTGTTCCACGGACGGTGTCGAGGAGGGGCGTGCCGACGCGCGCGAAGCCGCGGCGGCGATGGCGTCGCACAGGGCTTGCGCTGAGCCCTCTCCCTCGCCCTCTCCGCACGTGAGTGCCTGGTCCTCGTCCACGACGACGGCGTCGATGGGCACAGGACTCCCCGGTGTCGGGGTGGGGGGCGTGCCCGCACGGGGCGTGCTGCCACAGGCCGTCACGACGGCGAGGCACAAGACGGCGCACCGGGTGATCTTCACCCGAGCAATGATCCCTTGTGGGACGGTCAGCCGGTGCGCTCGACGACGTAGTCGCACAGGGCGATCAGGGCCGTACGCGCGGGGATTTCGGGCAGACCGGCGAGGGCGGCCTTGGCCCGGTCGATCCAGCGGGAGAGCTCCTCGCGGGCCTGGTCCATGGCCCGGTGGGCGCGCAGCAGCGTCAGCGCCTCCTCGACGTCCTCCTCGGCCACGGGCCCCGACAGCAGGGTGCGCAGCCGGGCGTCGGCGGGGTCGTCGGAGGCCAGGGCGTACAGCACGGGGAGCGTGCGGATGCCCTCGCGCAGGTCGGTGCCGGGGGTCTTGCCCGAGTCGTCGCTGAGCGCGGCCACGTCGATGAGGTCGTCGCCGAGCTGCCAGGCCACGCCGATCGCCTCACAGGCGTCGGCCAGCCGGTCGACCACGTCGGCGGGAGCGCCGGCCAGCATGGCCCCGAAGCGGCCCGAGGTGGCGATGAGGGAGCCGGTCTTGTCGGCCAGCACGCTGATGTAGTGGGCGATCGCGTCGCTGCCCTCGGCGGGCCCGACCGTCTCGCGGATCTGCCCGCGCACCAGGCGGGAGAACGTACGCGCCTGGATCCGGATGAGCTCGGGGCCGAGGTCGGCGAGGATCTCCGACGCCTGGGCGAACAGGTAGTCGCCGGTGAGGATGGCCACGGTGTTGTCCCACCGGGCGTTGGCGGACTGGGAGCCCCGGCGCACCGGGGCCTCGTCCATCACGTCGTCGTGGTAGAGCGTGGCCAGGTGGGTCAGCTCGATGACGACGGCCCCGGGCACGACGCCCGGGGCGTCCGGATTTCCGAACTGGGCGGCCAGCAGCACGAGCATCGCCCGGAACCGCTTGCCGCCCGCCTCGATGAGGTGCCTGGACGTCTGGGTGACGAAGGCGTCCTCACTCTCGACCGACGAGCGCAGCAGCTTCTCCACCGCCGCGAGCCCGTCGGCGAGATCGCTGGCCAGCCGCTCGTCTACAAGAGGAAGGTCCACAACGGGCGGCGCGGCCATACGGAGATCTCCTAACGGACGAACAGGGATTGTGCTGCCGTGTGCGCGAGGTCCAGCACAGGCTGGGGATAGACCCCGAGAACTACGGTAGCCAATGCCGCGATGCCGACGACGGCCGCGGTGCCCCTGGAGGGCAGCACGACGGACGGGCCGTCGGCGGCCGGGTCGCTGAAGAACATCAGCACGATCACGCGCACGTAGAAGAAGGCGGCGATGGCCGAGGCCACCACACCGATGATGACCAGCGGCGTGGCGCCGTTGGCGACGGCGGCCTGGAAGACCGCGTACTTCCCGAAGAATCCGCTGGTCAGCGGGATACCGGCGAAGGCCAGCAGGAAGAACGCGAACGTCCCGGCCAGCAGCGGCGAGCGCTTGCCGAGCCCGGCCCAGCGGGACAGGTGCCATGCCTCGCCGCCCGCGTCGCGCACCATCGTGACGACGGCGAACGCGCCCACGGTGGTGAAGCCGTACGCCACCAGGTAGAACAGCAGGCCGGACAGGGCCGAGGTGTTCTCCGCCTGGGTGTGGCCGGTAGCGATCACGCCGATGAGCAGGAAACCGCCGTGCGCGATGGACGAGTAGGCGAGCATCCGCTTGATGTCGGTCTGCGTGATCGCGAGGATCGCGCCGACCACCATCGTGAGGATCGCCACACCGTAGAAAACCGGCCGCCAGTCCCAGTCGAGACCGCCCAGACCGACCCAGAACACCCGCAGCAGCGCACCGAAGGCGGCCACCAGGGTGCCGGAGGCCATCAGCGCGGTGATGGGCGTGGGCGAGCCCTGGTAGACGTCCGGCTTCCACGCCTGGAACGGCGCGGCGCCGATCTTGAAGAGCAGACCGACGCCGAGCATGGCCGCGCCGATGTAGAGCAGGGTGTCCTGGCCGCCGACCGACCCCAGCGCCTGGTTGATCTTCGCGAGGTCGACCGAGCCGGCGTAGCCGTACAGCAGGGCCGTGCCGTACAGGAAGAAGGCCGAGGAGAACGCGCCGAGCAGGAAGTACTTGACCGCGGCCTCCTGCGACAGCAGGCGGCGGCGCCGGGCCAGGCCGCACAGCAGGTAGAGCGGCAGCGACATGACCTCAAGGGCGACGAACGCGACGAGCAGGTCGTTGGCCGCCGGGAACAGCAGCATGCCGCCGACCGCGAACAGCAGCAGCGGGTAGACCTCGGTGTGCGCGGCCCGCTCGACGAGCGACTGCTCCTCCTCGGCGGAGCCGGGCACGGCCGCCGCGGAGCCGACGAAGTGCTCCTCGTCCTTGATGAGCAGCACGCTCACGAAGGCGAGGATGAGGATCGTGCCCCAGATGAACAGGGCAGGGCCGTCCACCGCCACCGCGCCCATCGCGGCGGGCTTGGTGGGCACGCCCTTGATCGCCTGCCAGACGGCCAGCGCGAACGCGCCGGCCAGCGACAGCAACGTGAGCGGCAGGTGGATCGCCGAGCGCAGGTAGCGCGGGGCGAATGCCTCCACCAGCACGCCGACGATCGCCGCGCCGAAGACGACGAGCAGAGGCGCCAGAAGGGCGTACTCGATACTCGGCGCCTGAATGGTGCCGTTCACTACTGGCCCTCCTGAGCAACGGGTACGGCCGGCTTCGGGTCCGTGACGGAGACGCTCGACAGCGTGTCCTTCACGGCGGGATTGATCACGTCGAGCAGCGGCTTGGGATAGAAGCCGAACACCAGCAGCAGCGCGACGAGCGGCGCCACCACCCACTTCTCCCTGGCGTTGAGGTCGGGCAGCGACTTGACCGACTCGGCCGTCGGGCCGTTCATCGTCCGCTGGTACATCCACAGGATGTAGATCGCGGCGAGGATGACGCCGACCGTGGCGATCACGGCCGGGACGACGTACCGCTGGTAGGTGCCGGTCAGCACCATGAACTCGCTGACGAACGTGCTGAGACCGGGCAGCGAGAGGCTGGACAGACCCGCCACCAGGAACGTCCCGGCGAGGATCGGGGCCACCTTCTGCACGCCGCCGTAGTCGGCGATGAACTGCGAGCCCCTGCGGTAGATGAGGAAGCCCGCGATCAGGAACAGCGCGCCGGTCGAGAAGCCGTGGTTGACCATGTAGAGCGTCGCGCCCGAGCCCGCGCTGGTGGTCATCGCGAACACGCCCATCGCGATGAAGCCGAAGTGCGACACCGAGGTGTACGCGATGAGCCGCTTCATGTCGGTCTGCCCGATGGCCACGATCGCGCCGTACACGATGCCGATGACCGACAGCGTGATGACCAGCGGCGTGAAGAACTTCGCGGCGTCCGGGAAGAGCTCAAGGCAGAAGCGGAGCATGCCGTACGTGCCGACCTTGTCCAGCACGCCGACGAGCAGGACGGCCGCGCCGGCCGGGGCCTGGGCGGCGGCGTCCGGCAGCCAGGTGTGGAACGGCCACAGCGGCGCCTTGATCGCGAAGGCGATGAAGAAGCCGAGGAACAGCCACTTCTGCGTCGTCACGTCCTGGATGGTCCCGACGAGGTCGGAGAACATGAACGTGCCCTTGCCGGCGATCGTGTAGAGCGCGATCACCGCCACGAGCATCAGGAGCCCGCCGAACAGCGAGTACAGCAGGAACTTCACTGCCGCGTACGACCGCTGCGCCCCGCCGTACGACCCGATCATGAAGTACATCGGGATCAGCATGGCTTCGAAGAAGACGTAGAAGAGGAAGACGTCGGTCGCCGCGAAGACGCCGATCATCATGGCCTCGAGCACGAGCAGCAGCGAGAAGTACGTGCGGACCGAGCGCTTGCCGGCCTCGGCGTCGTGCCAGGAGGCGAGCACCACGATCGGCACGAGGATCGCCGACAGCAGGATCAGCACCAGGGCGATGCCGTCCACGGCGACGCCGTAGTGGACCCCGAACTGGGGGATCCAGTCGTATGTCTCGGCGAACTGGAACTTGTCGCCGTTCGGGCTGAACTGGACCGCCATGGCGACGGTCAGCGCCAGCACGATCAGCGACACCACGAGGGTGAACTGCTTGGCGAGCTTGTCGTTGCGGACAAGGGTCACGCCCAGCGCGCCGAGTACGGACACGCCCATCAGGGTTGAAAGCCAGGGCATCACAGGTTCCCTACGACGAGCCAGGCACCGGCCAGGACGGCGGCGCCCAGGAATATCGACAGCGCGTACGAGCGGACGAACCCGGTCTGGACCCTGCGCAGCCGCCCGGACGTGCCGCCGATGCCGGCGGCCAGGCCGTTCACGAGGCCGTCGACGCCGCGGTTGTCGAAGAACACGGCAAGGCGGGTCAGCCACTGGCCGGGGCGCATGAACAGCGCCTCGTTCAGGGCGTCGCCGTACAGGTCACGACGGGCGAAGGTGGTGAGGAACGAGGCGCGCGGGGCCACCGCGGGCACCTCGGCCCTGCCGTACTTGACCCAGGCGAAGGCCGCGCCGATCGCGACGAGCGCGAGCGTGACCAGACCGGTGAGGCTGAACGGGTGGAACGACGGCATCTCCTCCGGCGCGCCGACGGCCGGCGCGAGGAAGGTCATGAACCGGTTGCCCAGCACCAGGAAGGCGCCCAGCCCGATAGCGCCGATCGACAGGATGATCAGCGGCCAGGTCATGACGGCGGGCGACTCGTGCGGGTGGGCCGTGGGCTCCCAGCGCTTGGTGCCGAAGAACGTCATGAACACCAGGCGCGACATGTAGAAGCCGGTGATGCCCGCGCCGAGCACGGCCAGCCAGCCGAGGATCGCGTTGTGCTCCATCGCGGTCTCGATGATGCCGTCCTTGGTGAAGTAACCGGACAGCAGCGGGAACCCGATGATCGCCAGGTATCCGATGAGGAACGTCACGAACGTGACCGGCATGACCTTGCGCAGCGCGCCGTACTTGCGCATGTCGACCTCGTCGTTCATGGCGTGCATGACGGAGCCGGCGCCGAGGAACATGTCGGCCTTGAAGAAGCCGTGCGTGATCAGGTGGGCGATCGCGAAGGCGTAGCCCACCGGGCCGATGCCCGCGGCGAGCACCATGTAGCCGATCTGCGACATCGTCGAACCGGCCAGCGCCTTCTTGATGTCGTCCTTGGCGGTACCGATGATCGCACCGGCGAGCAGCGTCGCGACGCCGACGATCGTCACCACGAGCTGCGCGGTCCCGGCGCCCTCGAAGATCGGGCCGGACCGGACGATCAGGTAGACGCCGGCGGTGACCATGGTCGCCGCGTGGATGAGAGCCGAGACCGGGGTCGGGCCCTCCATCGCGTCGAGGAGCCAGGACTGCAGCGGGAGCTGCGCCGACTTACCGCAGGCGCCGACCAGCAGCAGCAGGCCGATCGCGGTCAGCGTGCCGGAGGACGCCTTCGAGGCGTTCCCGAGGACGTCGCTGAAGGCCAGCGTGTGGAACGTCGCGAAGATCGTGAAGATGCCGATCAGCAGGCCGAAGTCGCCGACGCGGTTGACGATGAACGCCTTCTTGGCCGCGGTCGCCGCCGAGGGCTTGTGCTGCCAGAACCCGATCAGCAGGTACGACGCGAGACCCACGCCCTCCCAGCCGACGAACAGGGCGACGTAGTTGTCGGCGAGCACCAGCAGGAGCATCGCCGCGACGAACAGGTTCAGGTAGGCGAAGAACCGCCGCCTGTTCGGGTCGTGCGCCATGTAGCCGATCGAGTAGATGTGGATCAGCGAGCCCACGAAGGTGATCAGCAGGCAGAACGAGATCGACAGCGGGTCGACCAGCAGGCCCACCTTGGCGAGGCCCGGGATGAAGTCGTACAGCTCGATCCCGCGGCGGCGCTCGCCGGGGGCGAAGCCGAGCAGCTGCACGAACGACAGCGCCGCCACCACGAAGGACGCGACGGCCATGAGCACGCCCAGCAGGTGGCCGAACTTGTCGGTCCTCCGGCCGCCAAGCAGGAGGACCGCCGCTCCCACCAGGGGCAGAGCGATCATGAGCCAGGCTGCTCCGATCGCTCCGCCGGAGTGCTGGATGATCTCAGCGGGTTCCACGGCCACCTCTTAGTACTTCAGCAGGCTGACGTCGTCGACCGACGCGGACCTGCGGGTTCGGAAGATCGTCACGATGATGGCCAGGCCGATGACCACCTCGGCGGCGGCCACGATCATCACGAAGAACGCGATGAGCTGGCCGTCGAGGTTGCCGTTCTGCCGGGCGAAGGTGACGAACGCCAGGTTGCAGGCGTTGAGCATGAGCTCGACGCACATGAACACCACGATGGCGTTGCGCCGTACGAGCACGCCGACGCCGCCGATGGCGAACAGCAGCGCGGAGAGCACCAGGTAGTGCGTGGTCACTTGCCGTCCTCCTCGCTCAGGGACTCCGTCACGGACTCACCACGCGGGCGGACGACCCGGCCCGCCACGACACCCTCTTCTTCCATCGGCTCGGTGTCGGGGCCGCCGTCCCTGGCCTCGTCGGCCACGGTGGGCGTGCTGTGGCCGTTCGCGTGCAGCGCGGCCTCCTCCTGCTCCAGCACCCGGGCGACCTCGGGGGACAGGATCCCCTGGGACTCCTCATAGCGGGCGATGTAGCGGTTGACCGACAGCGGCGCGACCGTCCCGTCGGGCAGCAGCGCCGGCATGTCGATGGCGTTGTGCCGGGCGTAGGTGCCGGGGCCGGGCAGCGGCGCCGGGTTCTTGCCCGTCTTGCCGAAGGCGACGAAGCGCTGCCGCGACAGGTCCTTCTGGGTCGGCCTGGCCTCGGCGCGCTCGCGGTGCGCGAGCACCATCGCGCCGAGCGCCGCGGTGATCAGCAGCGCCGAGGTGACCTCGAAGGCGAACACGTGGCGCGTGAAGATCAGCTCGGCCAGGGAGGGCACGTTGCCCGCCTGCGTGGCGGCGGCCAGGCCCTTGGCGGAGCCGACGACCGCGTTGCCGATCCCGGCGGCGAGCAGGACGGCGAAGCCGAGCCCGCCCACGATGGCCCAGAACCGCTGGCCCCTGATCGTCTCCACGAGGGAGTCGGACGAGTCCACGCCCACGAGCATGAGCACGAACAGGAACAGCATCATGACCGCGCCGGTGTAGACGATGATCTGCACCGCCGCCAGGAACGGAGCGTCCTGGACCGCGTACAGCACCGCCAGCGAGAGCATGACGACGCCGAGCATGAGGGCCGAGTAGACGGCCCTGCGGCTGAAGACGAGTCCGAGCGCGGCGATCACGGAGATGACCGCGAGCACCCAGAACGTGATGGACTCACCCATTGCTTCGACCCAACCGGTAGTAGTCCTCTTCGGTCTCGCCGAGGCGCATCGGGTGGGGCGGCTGCTCCATGCCCGGTCCGAGCGGCGCGAGGAGCATCTCCTTGGTGTAGATCAACGACTCGCGGCTGGAGTCGGCGAGCTCGTACTCGTTGGTCATCGTGAGCGCCCGGGTGGGGCACGCCTCGATGCACAGCCCGCAGAGAATGCAGCGCAGGTAGTTGATCTGGTAGACGCGGCCGTACCTCTCACCCGGCGAGAAACGCTCCTCGTCGGTGTTGTCGCCGCCCTCGACGTAGATGGCGTCCGCCGGGCAGGCCCAGGCGCACAGCTCGCACCCGACGCACTTCTCCAGTCCGTCGGGCCACCGGTTCAGCTGGTGCCGTCCGTGGAAGCGCGGCGCGGTGGGCCGCTTCTCCTCCGGATATTGAACGGTTACCGGCTTCTTGAACATGTGGTGGAAGGTGACGCCGAATCCCTTGATCGGGTTCAGCCAATCAGTTGCTCCCACTGGTCACCTCCTTGGCGGCGTCGGAGTTGAGACGCGCGGCGGGCACGACTCCGTGGTAGTGCGGGGCGTCGAGCGGCGGCACCGGGAACCCGCCCGCGACGGGCTCCTCGCGAAGCTGCTCGAACTCCTCCTCGATCGCGGCGGCCTTGGCCTCCCTGCGGCGCTGGTTGACGGTGTCGAACCGCAGCCAGATCGCGAAGGCCCCGATGATGACGACCGCGCCGATGGTCAGGATGATCGCCCGGTCGGCCTCGGGCATCCGCAGCGCCTTGAAGGTGGCGGCCAGCAGGATCCAGGCCAGGTTGACCGGGATCAGCACCTTCCACCCGAAGGCCATGAGCTGGTCGTACCGGACCCGCGGCAGCGAGGCGCGGACCCAGACGAAGAAGCCGAACGCGATGACCAGCTTGATGAAGAACCACAGCATCGGCCACCAGCCGGTGTTCGCGCCGTCCCACAGGGAGATCGGCCACGGTGCCCGCCAGCCACCGAAGAACAGCGTGATCGCCATCGCCGAGACCGTGAAGACGTTCACATACTCGGCGAGCATGAACATCGCGAACTTCAGCGAGGAGGCGTACTCGGTGTGGAAGCCGCCGACCAGCTCGCCCTCGCCTTCGGGGAGGTCGAAGGGCACGCGGTTCGTCTCGCCCAGCATCGTGATCGCGTAGATCAGGAAGGACGGGATCAGCGAGACCACATACCAGGACGGCGCCGGGATCGACAGCCCGAAGATGTCCCAGGTGCCGCCGCTCGCCTGCTTCGCCACGATCTCCGAGGTGGACAGCGTGCCCGCCTGGAGGAACACCGCGACGAACGACAGGCCCATCGCGATCTCGTACGACACGACCTGGGCGCTGGAGCGCAGGCCGCCGAGGATCGCGTACGGCGACCGGGAGCCCCACCCGGCGAGCACGATGCCGTAGACGCCGATGGAGGCGGTGGCGAGGACCAGCAGCACCGCGACCGGCAGGTCGGTGAGCTGCAGCGGCGTCTTGTGGCCGAACATCCACACCATCGGCCCGAACGGCACGACGGAGAAGGCCAGGAAGGCCGGGACGGCGATGATGACCGGGGCAAGGAAGTAGATCACCTTGTCCACGGTGCGGGGCATGATGTCTTCCTTCAGGCCCATCTTCAGGCCGTCGGCCACCGTCTGCAGCAGGCCGAACTTACCTGCGCGGTTGGGGCCGTAGCGGTGCTGCATGCGCGAGATGAGCTTGCGCTCGGTCCACACGCCCATCAGCACGCCCAGCATCAGGAACACGAAGATCGCGACGGCCTTGATGATGCTGATCCACAGGGGATCGTGGCCGAAGTCGCTCAGCGTGGGTCCGGGGTTGTTCACGAGACGCTCCCGATCGTTACGACGTCTCCGGCGACCGCGCGCAGGTCGCGCGTGACCGACAGGCCGGCGGAGTTGGACGGCAGCCACACGACCCGGTCGGGCAGGTCCGCGATCCGCACCGGGACGACCACGTCGTCACCGATCGTGATCTTCCCGCCGTCCACCGCGCCGATCTCCGCCGCGGTGGCCTCCGACAGCAGCGCCGCCACCGTGCGGGCGGTCCCCGCGAGGTAGGGCTCGCCGTCCTGCATGCGGCCGTCGTCGAGCAGCAGGTGCCAGGTCGCCAGCACGGCCTCGCCCGCCTGCGGCTCCCTGACCGGGCGGCCGGTGACCATCGGCGCGACCGGGCGGGTGCCCTTCCAGGCGCCGAGCGCGGCCATCTCGCGGCGGGCGGCCGCGGGGTCGGGCAGGCCCAGGTGGACGTCCATCTGGTCGGCGATCGAGGCGATGGCGCGCAGGTCGCTCATCAGCCCGGGGACGGCGGTGGCCACGCCGAACGAGCGGCCCCTGCCCTCCCAGTCGACGAACGTGCCGGACTTCTCGGCGACCGCGGCGACCGGCAGGACCACGTCGGCCCGGTCGGTGACCGCGCTGGCGCGGATCTCCAGGCTGACGATGAACGGCGTGTTCTCCAGCGCCGCCAGCGCCTTGGCCGGGTCGGGCAGGTCGTAGGGGTCCACACCCGCGACGACCAGCGCGTCCAGCTCCTCGTTCAGCGCGGCATCGATGATGCCGGCCGTGTCGCGGCCGGGCGCGTCGGGCAGCGAGGCGACGCCCCACACCCGGGCGCCCTCCGCGCGGGCGCTCTCGTCGTCGGCCGGACGGCCGATCGGCAGCAGCCCCGGCAGGGCGCCCGCCTCAAGGGCGCCGCGCTCACCGGCCCGGCGCGGCACCCAGGCGAGCCTGGCGCCGGTGGCCTGCGTGAGCCGTACGAGCGCCGACAGGGCGCCGGGGGCGGTGGCGAGCCGCTCACCGGCGAGGACGATCGCGCCCTCGGGCAGCAGGTCGCCGCCGATGAGGTCGCCGAGCGCCTCGGCCTCGCCGCCGGGCAGCGTGCGGATCAGCGTGCCCTTCATCTTGGCCAGGCCCGGCGTGGCGAACGGCGCGAGCGCGTAGACCTTCAGGCCCCGCTTGCGCGCCGCCTTGCGCAGGCGCAGGAAGACGATCGGCGACTCCTCCTCGGGCTCGAACCCGGCGAGGAGCACGGCCGGGGCCGTCTCCAGGTCGGCGTACGAGACCTCGATGCCCTTGCCTGCCACGGCGTGGGCGAGGAACCGCGTCTCCTCCTCGGAGTGCGGGCGGGCCCGGAAGTCGATGTCGTTGGTGCCGAGGGCGATCCTGGCGAACTTGCTGTAGGCGTAGGCGTCCTCGACCGTGAGCCGCCCGCCGACCAGCACGCCGGCCTTGCCGCGGGCTCGCAGCAGGCCCTCGGCGGCGACGGCCAGCGCGTCCGGCCAGGAGGTCGGGACGAGCTTGCCGCTCTCGTCGCGCACCAGCGGGGAGCGCAGACGGTCGGGCTGAGTGGCGTAGGTGAAGGCCCAGCGGCCCTTGTCGCAGTTCCACTCCTCGTTGACCTGCGGGTCGTCCCCGGCCAGGCGGCGGGTGACCTTGCCGCGGCGGTGGTCGGTGCGCAGCGAGCAGCCCGACGCGCAGTGCTCGCACGCGCTCGGCGTGGAGACCAGGTCGAACGGGCGGGAGCGGAACCGGTAGGCCGCGCCGGTCAGCGCGCCCACCGGGCAGATCTGGATGGTGTTGCCCGAGAAGTAGGACTGGAACGGCTCGCCGTCGGCGACGCCCACCTGCTCCTTGGCCCCGCGCTCGAAGAAGTCGATGAGCGGGTCACCGGCGATCTGCTCGGAGAAGCGGATGCAGCGCGCGCACTGGATGCAGCGCTCGCGGTCGAGCAGCACCTCGGTCGACAGCGGCACCGGCTTCTCGAACGTGCGCTTCTGCTCGACGAACCGGCTCTCGCCCTGGCCGTTCGACATGGCCTGGTTCTGCAGGGGGCACTCGCCGCCCTTGTCGCAGACCGGGCAGTCGAGCGGGTGGTTCAGCAGCAGCATCTCCATCACGCCGCGCTGGGCCTTCTCGGCCACCGGCGAGGTGAGCTGCGTCTTGACCACCATGCCCTCGGCGACCTCGATCGCGCAGGACGGCTGCGGCTTGGGGAAGCCGCGGCCGTTGCCCGCGTCGGGGATGTCGACCAGGCACTGGCGGCAGTTGGCCGCCGGCGAGAGCAGCGGGTGGTCGCAGAACCGGGGGATCTGGATCCCCAGCAGCTCCGCGGCCCGGATGATCTGGGTGCCCTTGGGCACGCTGATCTGGAAGCCGTCGATGGTCAGGGTGACCATGTCCACGACCGGCTGCTCCGGCTGCGTCGTCTGAACTGTCACTTGGACCCCCACACCGTGGAAGCGGCGGGATCGAACGGGCAGCCGCCGATCTCGAAGTGCTTGAGGTATTCGTCGCGGAACTGCTTCACCGACGAGTGGATCGGGCTCGTCGCGCCGTCACCGAGGGCGCAGAACGAACGGCCGAGGATGTTGTCGGCGATGTCGGTGATCGTGGCCAGGTCCTCCTCGGAGCCCTGGCCCTTCTCCAGCCGCTTGAGCACCTGCTTGAGCCAGTAGGTGCCCTCACGGCACGGCGTGCACTTGCCGCAGGACTCGTGCGCGTAGAACTCGGTCCAGCGCAGGACGGCCCGCACCACGCAGGTCGTCTCGTCGAAGATCTGCAGCGCGCGGGTGCCCAGCATCGAGCCCTTGGCCCCGACCGACTCGAAGTCGAGCGGCACGTCGAGGTGCTCGGCCGTGAAGATCGGCGTCGAGGAGCCTCCCGGCGTCCAGAACTTCAGCTCGTGGCCCTCGCGGATGCCGCCCGCCATCTCCAGCAGCTCGCGCAGCGTGATGCCCAGCGGGGCCTCGTACTGGCCCGGCCGGGTCACGTGGCCCGACAGCGAGAAGATGCCGAAGCCCTTGGACTTCTCGGTGCCCATCCCGGCGAACCAGTCGGCGCCGTTGGCGATGATGCTCGGCACGCTCGCGATCGACTCGACGTTGTTGACCACGGTCGGCGAGGCGTACAGACCGGCGACCGCCGGGAACGGCGGCTTGAGCCGGGGCTGGCCGCGGTAGCCCTCCAGCGAGTCGAGCAGCGCGGTCTCCTCACCGCAGATGTACGCCCCGGCGCCGCTGTGGACGACGAGTTCGAGGTCGTAGCCCGAGCCGAAGATGTCGGTCCCGAGGTAGCCCTTCTCGTACGCCTCCCGGACCGCGGCCTGCACCCGGCGGATGACGTGGACCACCTCGCCGCGGATGTAGATGAACGCGTGGTTGGCCCGGATGGCGTAGGACGCGATGATCACGCCCTCGACCAGCGCGTGCGGGTTGGCCATCATGAGCGGGATGTCCTTGCAGGTCCCCGGCTCGGACTCGTCGGCGTTGACCACGAGGTAGTGGGGCTTGCCGTCGCCCTGCGGGATGAAGCCCCACTTCATGCCGGTCGGGAATCCCGCGCCGCCACGGCCACGCAGGCCGGAGTCCTTCACCGCCTGGATGACGGCGTCGGGGTCCATGCCCAGGGCCTTCCTGGCGGCCGCGTACTCGCCGTACCCGTCGAGGGTGAACGAGTTCGCCTGGTCCCAGTTCCGGGTGAGAACCGGAGTCAGCGTTGTCATCGGTCGCTCACCGCTCCTCGTTCGCTGCGCGGGCCGCTCGTGCCTCGCGGACCGCTCCGCTCACTGCGCCGGGTTCTCTCCGCGTGGTCATTCCGTGCTCCCCTCGGCCTTGGGGGCCTCCCAGCCGTTGGCCTTGGCGATCTTCAGGCCCTCCAGCGACGGGCCCGCGGCCGACGGGCCGTCACCGGCCTGGCCGTCGGGCAGCCCGGCGAGGACCCGGGAGGCCTCCTTGAACGTGCACAGCCGGCGCGGGCCGCGCGTGGGCGCGACCTCCTTGCCCGCGCGCAGGTCGTCGACGAGCTGCTTGGCCGACTCCGGGGTCTGGTTGTCGAAGAACTCCCAGTTGACCATCATGACCGGCGCGAAGTCGCAGGCGGCGTTGCACTCCAGCCGCTCCAGCGTGAT
Organism: Microbispora sp. CSR-4; assembly: GCF_008033685.1. Taxonomy (NCBI): domain Bacteria; kingdom Bacillati; phylum Actinomycetota; class Actinomycetes; order Streptosporangiales; family Streptosporangiaceae; genus Microbispora; species Microbispora sp. CSR-4. The sequence goes on along the minus strand of NZ_VJVX01000010.1, from coordinate 122,418 downwards.
CTTGCCGTCGGCGGTGGTCTCGTCGTGTCCGACGCCCACGTGCTCGCTGAGCTCTTCCCAGATCTGGTCGCCGCCCATGACCGCGCACAGCGTGTTGATGCAGACGCCGACGTTGTACTCGCCGGCCGGCTCGCGCTTGTACATGGTGTAGAAGGTCGCCACGCCGACGACCTCGGCCTTGGACAGGCCCAGCATCTCGGCGCAGAACTCCTGGCCGTCATCGGAGACGTAGCCGTCCACCGACTGCACCAGGTGCAGCAGCGGCAGCAGAGCCGAACGCGGCCGGGGGTAGCGGCCGATGATCTCCTTGGCGTCCGTCTCCAGACGCTCACGGACCTCAGGCGAGTACGTCATCGGTCCACACCTCCCATGACCGGGTCGATCGAGGCGACCGCGGAGATGACGTCGGCGACCATGCCGCCCTCGCACGTCGCGGGCACCGCCTGCAGGTTCGTGAACGACGGGTCGCGGAAGTGGACCCGGTAGGGCCGGGTGCCGCCGTCGCTGACCACGTGCGCGCCGAGCTCGCCGCGCGGCGACTCGACCGAGGCGTACGCCTGCCCCGCCGGCACCCGGAAGCCCTCGGTCACCAGCTTGAAGTGGTGGATCAGGGCCTCCATCGAGCTGCCCATGATGTGGGCGATGTGGTCGGGGGAGTTGCCGAGGCCGTCGGGGCCGAGCGCGAGCTGCGACGGCCAGCCGATCTTCTTGTCCTCGATCATCACCGGGCCGCCCTTGAGCGGGCCGGACAGCCGGTCGAGCGCCTGCTCGATGATCTTGAGGGACTCCTCCATCTCGGCCATGCGGACGAGGTAGCGGCCGTACACGTCGCAGGTGTTCTGCGTCGGCACGTCGAACTCGTACGTCTCGTAGCCGCAGTAGGGCTGCGACTTGCGCAGGTCCCACGGCAGGCCGGCGGCGCGGAGCATGGGCCCGGTGACGCCGAGCGCCATGCAGCCGGTCAGGTCGAGGTAGGCCACGTCCTTGGTGCGCCGGGTGTAGACCGGGTTGGCGTCGAGGAGCTTGCGCATCTCCTTGATCCGCCCCGGCATGATCTTGAGGAACTCACCGATCTTGTCGACCGCGCCGGCCGGCAGGTCGACGCTGACGCCGCCCGGCCGGACGTACGCCATGTTCATCCGCAGACCGGTGATGTACTCCATCAGGTCGAGCACCATCTCGCGCTCGCGGAAGCCGAACAGCATCGGCGTGGTCGCGCCCAGCTCCATGCCGAACGTCGCGATCGCGACCAGGTGCGAGGAGATCCGGGTGAGCTCCATCGTCAGGACCCGGATGGCCTGCGCCCGGTCCGGGATCCTGTCGGTGATCCCCAGAAGCTTCTCGACGCCCATGCAGTAGGCGGTCTCGTTGAAGATCGGCGCGAGATAGTCCATGCGGGTGACGAACGTGACCCCCTGGGTCCACGTCCGGAACTCCATGTTCTTCTCGATGCCGGTGTGCAGGTAGCCGATCACCGTGCGGGCCTCGGTCACGGTCTCGCCGTCGAGGGTCAGCACGAGCCGGAGCACGCCGTGGGTCGACGGGTGCTGCGGGCCCATGTTGACGACCAGGCGCTCGTCGGCCGACTCGCTGACGGTCTTGACCAGCTCGTCCCAGTCCTGACCGGCGACGTCGTAGATCCGGCCCTGAGTCTCGGTGGCGGTCTCGGTGGTGCTCACGACGCTCTCCTCGCTGCCCTCGTCCACTCGTGCAGGTCGCCGCGGATGCTCACGAGTACGACCTCCTCCGGTCCGGCGCGGGGACCTCGGCGCCGCGGTATTCCACCGGGATTCCGCCGAGCGGGTAGTCCTTGCGCTGGGGGTGCCCCTCCCAGTCGTCCGGCATCTCGATCCGGGTCAGCGCCGGGTGGCCGTCGAAGACGATTCCGAAGAAGTCGTACGTCTCGCGCTCGTGCCAGTCGTGCGTGGGGTAGACCTGAACCGTGGAGGGGATGTGCGGGTCGGCGTCGGGGCAGGAGACCTCCACCCGGATGCGCCGGTTGTGCGTGATGGAGCACAGGTGGTAGACGGCGTGCAGCTCCGCACCGGTCTCCTCGGGGTAGTGCACGCCCGAGACGCCCAGCGACAGCTCGAACCGCAGCGCGGCGTCGTCGCGCAGGTGCCGCATCACCTCGGTCAGGCGCTCGCGCCGAACGTGGAAGGTGATCTCACCGCGGTCGACGACCACGCGCTCGATGGCGTCGGCGAAGGCCGGCTCCAGCGCGTCGGCCACGTCGTCGAAGTACGACCCGTACGGCCGGCTGCTGGACAGCTTCGGCGGACGGCGGACGACGAGGCGGTTGTAACCGGAGGTGTCGCCGCTGTCCTTGACGCCGAACATGCCCTTGCGGGCGACGGGCTCCTCGGGCAGCCCGGGCAGGTTCTCGGTGGTCACTTCCCGGCCCCCTGGTCGATCAGCGGCAGCGTGCGCAGCGCCTGGAGCTCCAGCTCCTCGATCTGCTTCTCGCGGTGCGCGCCGAACTTCATGTTCTGGATCTTGTCGTGCAGCTTCACGATGGCGTCGATCAGCATCTCCGGGCGCGGCGGGCAGCCGGGCAGGTAGATGTCGACCGGCACCACGTGGTCCACGCCCTGCACGATGGCGTAGTTGTTGAACATGCCGCCGCTGGACGCGCACACGCCCATCGCGATGACCCACTTGGGCTCGGCCATCTGGTCGTAGATCTGGCGGAGGACCGGCGCCATCTTCTGCGACAGCCGGCCGGCCACGATCATCAGGTCCGCCTGCCGCGGCGACGCGGAGGCACGCTCCATGCCGAAACGAGCCAGGTCGTGCTTCGGGCCACCGGTGGCCATCAGCTCGATGGCGCAGCAGGCGAGGCCGAAGGTCGCAGGCCAGACGGAGTTCTTCCGGGCCCACCCGGCCACCTGCTCGACGGTGGTGAGGACGAACCCGCTCGGGAGTTTCTCTTCAAGACCCATGGCTAATCCCAATCGAGGCCGCGACGCCGCCACACATAGGCGTACGCCACGAGAACGGTGACGATGAACAGCACCATCTCGACGAGCCCGAACACGCCGAGTTTGTCGAAGGCCACCGCCCACGGATAGAGGAAGATGATCTCGATGTCGAACACGATGAACAGCATCGCGGTGATCATGTACTTCAGCGGGAAGCGGCCGCCGCCGACCGGCTGCGGAGTGGGCTCGATGCCGCACTCGTAGGCATCCAGTTTCGCGCGGTTCCAGCGCTTCGGCCCGGTGAAGGGCGCGATGCTCACGGAGAACACGGCGAATCCCGCCGCGAGGACCGCGAGCACCACGATCGGCACATACAGCTCCATGGCTACATGTCCTCGCTTACTCGGTGAATATTGGCGATCACGACAATGCCGGAGAGCGCGGCGGGCCGCATGGCCGTCTTCGGGGCCGGCGGCGATGTGCGCGTCGTCTCGTGGGTCTCGGTCATGCGGGTTCGCGTCATACGGGTTCGCGTCATGCTGGCTTCGGTCATGATGGCGGAGCCACCTTCGACAGGGCGTTGATTATCCGGTCGGAGACGTCGCCCCGCCGGTCTGTGAGATTAGCGAGCAACTTGAAGGCGAATCTCATCAGGGTGGGGTGCGGCATCCCGTGCCGGGTGGCGAAGCTCATCACTCCCGGCCTCCCGATCGCCTCGACGAACAGGCGACCGAGGGTGAAGTATCCCCCATGGGCGTCTTTGAGGATACGCGGATAGGCGAGTAATACGCGCTCACGCTGGGCGGGCGTCGGCCGGGACAGCGCCTGGACGATCACCTCGGCGGCGGTCCTGCCGGTCTCCATGGCGTACGCGATGCCCTCGCCGTTGACCGGGTTGATCGCCCCGCCGGCGTCGCCCACCAGCACCAGCCCGCGGGTGTAGTGCGGCTGCCGGTTGAAGCCCATCGGCAGCGCCGCGCCCCTGATCGGGCCCGTCATGTTCTCCTCGGTGAAGCCCCACTCCTCGGGAGTGTTCTTCATCCAGCGCCGCAGCAGGTCGCGGTAGTCGATGTTCTTGAACGCCTCGCTGGTGTTCAGCAGGCCGAGACCGACGTTCGAGGTGCCGTCGCCGACGGGGAAGATCCAGCCGTAACCGGGGAGCAGCCGGTCGCCGTCCCACAGTTCGAGCCACGTCTCCAGGTAGTCGTCGTCGTGGCGGGGGCTCTTGTAGTAGGTGCGCACCGCCACGCCCATCGGGCGGTCCTCGCGCTTGTGCAGGCCCATCGCGAGCGACAGCCGGGTCGAGTTGCCGTCGGCCGCCACCACGAGCCGCGAGCGGTAGGACACCTCCTCGCCGTCCGCCTTGGCCGTCACGCCCACGACGTGGCCGCTGCGCTCGTCGAGCAGCGGGCCTGAAACGTTCACGCCCTCGCGCAGCCGTACGCCGGCGGCCTCGGCGTGCCTGGCGAGGATCTGGTCGAAGTCGGCGCGGGTGCGGACGAGGCCGAAGTCGGGGTAACTCGACAGCTCGGGCCAGTCGAGTTCGAGCCGCACGCCGCCGCCGTAGACGCGCAGCCCCTTGTTCCTGGCCCAGCCGGGCGCGTCGATGTCGACGCCCATGGCGACGAGTTCCTTGACCGCCCGCGGGGTCAGCCCGTCACCGCAGACCTTCTCGCGCGGGAAGCGCGTCTTCTCGAGAAGCAGCACGTCAAGACCGGCGCGGGCGAGATGGAAAGCCGTCGTCGCACCCGCGGGACCCGCACCGACGACGATGACGTCGGCGTCGACATCTGTCCGCGTCACGCGGGCTTGCTCGCTCACGGGGGACCTATCCGTTCCAGGGAAGGAAGGCCTCGAATTGGTTTAGACCTTCGTGCCTTTGTGAACAACTTCACAAACTGTCGCGCCGCAGTCTAACCCCTTCCCGGCGCCCAGCGTCAGAGGGGTATGGCCAAGCCCCCCTCATTACGCTTTGACCGCCCGATGCAGGGCCACGATGCCGAGCGTGAGGTTGCGCCAGGCCACCTTCCGCCAGCCGGCCTCCTGGATGATCGCCGCCAGCGCCTCCTGGCCGGGCCAGGCCTGGATCGACTCGGAGAGGTACTCGTAGGACTCGGGGTTCGAGCTGACCATGCGGGCCACCGGCGGCAGCAGCTTCATCAGATACTGCGAGTAGACCAGGTCGAACGACTTCGGCGTCGGCCGGGAGAACTCGCAGATCACCAGCCTGCCGCCCGGGCGGGTCACCCGCAGCATCTCGCCCAGCGCCTGCGCGGTGTCGGCCACGTTGCGCAGGCCGAAGGAGATCGTCACCGCGTCGAACGTCTCGTCGCGGAACGGCAGGCGCAGCGCGTCGCCCGCGACGAACGTCACCCCGCGCACGCCCCCGCCGTACAGGCCGGAGCCGCCGCGCCGCTCGACGCCGGTGCGGAGCATGCCCAGCGAGAAGTCGCACGCGATCGCCCGCGCCCCGAGCGCGGTGAACGCGTCGGTCGAGGTGCCGGTGCCCGCGGCGAGGTCGAGGACCAGCTCGCCGGGCCCGGCGTCGATCGCCGCCGCGGTGGCTTTCCGCCACAGGCGGTCCTGGCCGAGCGAGAGGACGTCGTTGACCAGGTCGTAGCGCCGGGCCGTGCGATCGAACATCGCGGCGACCTCGTGCGGCTGCTTGTCCAGCGATGCGCGCGTCATGCTCCAAAGCCTAGGCCGCGAGGGGCGTGACCCCTCACCGCCGCCACCGGATGAGCGGAACGTAGTTCATCGATTACGCTACGTCTGCTAGAAATTGAGGAATGCGCGTCACCACCGCACTGCTCCCAGTCGCATCGCTCGTCACCTGCGCCGCGGTCTTCCCCACCGTCCCGGCGTCCGCGGGGACGCCGCAGCCCCGCGTGGTCTCGGAGAACCCGGTCAACACCACCCCGCACGTGCTGGACGGCATCGTCAACGCGTTCGCGCTGGTCGGCCGCACCGTCATCGTCGGCGGCGAGTTCACCAAGGTCCGCGAGGCCAAGGGCGGGGAGGACCTGCCGCGGGCCAACATCTTCGCGTTCGACCTCTACACCGGGCGCGTCCTGCGCGGCTTCGCGCCGGACCTCGACGGGCCGGTGGCCGCGCTGGCCGCCGGCCCGGACAACACGGTCTACGTGGGCGGCGGGTTCGGCGCTCCCGAACGGGCCCTGGTCCGCCTCCACGTGGCGGACGGCGATCCCGTCGAGGAGTTCTCCGCCCCCGCCTACGGCGGGAAGGTCACCAGCCTCGTACGGCTGGGCGACGCGCTCTACGTCGGCGGCGACTTCAGCAGGATCGGCCGCAGCCCGCGCACCGCGCTGGCCCGTGTGAACGCCGAGACCGGCGAGGTGGACCCCACGTTCACCGTCACACCCGGCGACGGGCGCCGCGGCGATCCCCGGATCTACGCGATGGCGGCCGTCCGCGACCGCTTAGTGGTGGACGGCAGGTTCTCCACGCTCGACGGCCTGCGCCGCCCGCAGCTCGGCGTGATCGATCTCACGACCGGACGGGTGGCCGACTGGCGCACCGAGGCGTACGCCCCGGCGTGCAAGGCGGACTTCCCGTCGTACGTGCGGGGGCTCGACCTGTCTCCGGACGGGCGCTACTTCGTGGTCGTCACCACGGGCGGGCCGGCGCGCGGCACCACGAAGCTGTGCGACTCCGCCGCGAGGTTCGAGACGTACGCGAAGGGCGAGGCGATCCGTCCGACCTGGGTGAACCTGACCGGAGGGGACTCCCTCTACGCGGTCGCGGTCACGGGATCCGCCGTCTACGTGGGCGGACACCAACGCTGGCTGGACAACCCGAAGGGCGCCGACACGGCGGGCCCGGGGGCGGTCAGCAGGCCCGGCATCGGGGCCATCCACCCCGTCACGGGCAAGGCGCTGCGCTGGAACCCCACGCGGGAAAGGGGAATCGGGGTAAAGGCCTTCCTGACCGTAAAGACAGGTCTTTTGGTGGGAAGCGACACGACGGAGCTCGGGCATGAGTACCATGCCCGCGTCGGCATGTTCCCGGCGACCTAGTTCTTCCCCGTCTCCCGCCGTTTCGCGGCGATGCGCTCGCTCACCGCGTCGCGCTGTTTGGTCAGCAGCACGTAGCTGGCCAGGCCGCTGACCAGGACCGCGAGCAGGAGCAGAGGGAGCGACCGCAGGCCGACGAGATACAGGACGCCGAGGGCCACGGCGAACAGGCCGAGGCGCGAAAGGGTGTAAACGACAACCGGATGCACAGCGTCGAGGTTACGTCACTCTCACGACGCGCCGGTCTCTCTTCGCATCTGCTGCGGGCACTGCTAGTGTTCACAACAAGGCGCTTTTGTAAAGAAACACCCATGAGCGCCCCAAAGAGGCTCTATCATATAACAATCGGGCACTGAGCCGGTAACAACCCGTGATCTTCTCCGAAAACCACGGATAAATCAGGCTTCGCTCGGCACACTGGTTACCTGTCCGCCCGCTGCAGGACGCGGGACGCGAGGGGGAGAGATTGTGGAGAGTAGCAGCGAGCGACTGCTGACTCCTGGAGAGGTTGCCGCTCTCTTCAGGGTCGACCCGAAGACCGTGACCCGTTGGGCCGCGGCCGGGCGCATCAGCAGCATCCGTACCCCCGGGGGGCACAGGCGGTTCCGTGAATCGGAAGTGCACGCCCTCCTTCGTGGTGAGGACGTCCTCACGGCCGAACGGCCGAACGGCGACTCCCCGCGAGTCTGACGCAGTACCAGCACCAGGTGATCCTGCGCGCTACCCGGACGCCGCAGGGTCACCGGAGTCAGCCCCATGTCGAGTCTGCGTCCCGGCTTGTCCTGCTCCCTTGCCGGGATCGTCAGTCCTGCTCCGCCTTGAAGGCCAGGAACGCCTGCTCAAGCGCCTCGTCACCCTCACGCCAGCGGCGTCGCCGCTCGGCGTCCTCTTCTTCGGTGATCGACTCCGCCAGCCAGCGTTCGTAGTCCGGCTCTCCCGGCGCGACCTCGACGTACGCGTTGCCGATGAGGCGCCCGTCATCGGTGGTGAGCGACCTGGGCACGCGCAGCGTGCCGTCCCCGAGCCGGATCACGTACATCCGAATCACCTAGATTCCGTAACGCCGGTTGAAGAAGAGCATGACGTTGAGGGCGGTCCTCGTGTCGCCCCCCAGCATGTCGACAAGGGCCGGACGCTGCCGGGACGCGATCGCCGCGAACGCGTCGGCGAAGAACTCCTTGCGCCCCAGGCCGCCGGGCTGCCGGTGGAACGACGACGCGAACAGCGGCAGGCACTCCTCGTAGAGCGCCACGAACTCGGGAGAGTCCGAGACCCACTCTCCCGGACCGGAGTCCACGTCGTCCAGCGCATGTCCGACTTCGTGCATCATCACGTCGGGCGTGGGCGACGGCCGGTCCCCCACCACGATCTTGCGGTCGCCGTACGCGCCGGCGCAGATGTCCCAGGTGGCCCGTCCCGACGGCAGCGGCGCGCCGCGCAGGTAGCCCATGTCGTCCAGGTCGGGCACCCCGCCGCGCCCGACGTAGATGCCTTCGAGCCCGATGGCGAGCTTGGTCTTGAGCTGCTCGGGCAGGCGCGCCAGGCTGTCCACGGCCCGTACGGCGTCGGCCGAGGGCGGTCCTTCGGCGGCGTCCCACTCGCGGTGCAGGATGCGCTCAAGCGGCCCGCAGTGCCGCCTGCCGTCCCGCAGGTCGGGCGCGTCGGGAGGGTGGGGCGCGGCCCGCGTCGGGAGGTCGTCGAGCTCGAAGTCCTGCCAGACGTACTGCGGCCGGTCGTCCGCCACCGGCGCCGTCACGGTGCCGACCCGCTCGACCGGACGCTCCGGCGGCCAGCCGGGCCAGTCGGGCCAGTCGGCGCCCCACGCGGTGTCTCGCTGGGCCTCCCACGGCGTCTCCCGCTGCGTTTCCCGCTGCGTCTCCCACGGGGCCTCCCACGGGGCGCGGCGGGCCTGGGGCCACTCCGCCGTACGGTCGGCGGCTCGGTCGGAGACCCGGTCGGCGGGGCGTTCCGGAAGGTCACCACGGCGGGGGGAGGACCAGTAGGGCCCCCGCTGCCACCCCCGCGCCCCCCGCCGGTGGCGGCCCCTGTCGCCCGGCTCCGCCATCGCACCCCTCTGTCAGGCTCCGCGTTCCCGGCATGCCGTGTACCGGTCCACCGTACGATGCCGGGCTGTCCTCGTCACCCCAAAGGCCGACACGATCAGTCGCCGGTATGGCTTACCGTGTGGGCATGCCTAGCGTGATTATCGGCCTGGCGCTGCTTGCCCTCTGGCTTTACTGCCTGTTCGACGTGATCACGACCCCCGAGGAGGACGTCCGCAACCTCCCCAAGTTCATGTGGGTCCTCATCGTGGTCTTCCTGGCGGATGTCGGCGCGCTGACCTGGCTCCTCGTGGGCCGCCCCCGTGCCCGCTACGCCATGTACGCGGCCGGCGGAGGCCAGTGGGAGCGGCCCCACAGCGGCGAGGCGCCCCGCGGCCCCGACGACGACCCCGAGTTCCTGCGCAGCCTTGAGCGGCGCCTGCGCGACGAGGACTGAGTCCCCCTCCCCCAGACGCCGCTCCTCCCCCGGGCGCCGCCCGTCTCAGTTGGGCACGTCGGCGTAGGAGTGCAGTCCCGAGAAGAAGATGTTCACGCCGACGAGGTTGAACAGCAGGCAGCCGAAGGCGACCAGCGAGACGATCATCGCGGCCTTGCCGCGCCACCCGGCCGTCGCCCGGGCGTGGAGGTAGGCGGCGTAGACGACCCACGTGACGAACGCCCACACCTCCTTGGGGTCCCAGCCCCAGTAGCGGCCCCAGGCCCGGTCGGCCCACAGCGCGCCGGCGATGACGGCGAAGGTCCAGATCGGGAACGAGATGACGATCGCGCGGTGCGCGACGCGCTCCAGGCTCTCCCTGCTCGGCAGCACCGACGGCCGCCCGTCCCTGCGGATCAGGTAGAGGATCGCGCAGACGCCCGCCAGGATGAACAGCCCGCTGGCCACGATCGCCGCCGTGACGTGGATCGCGATCCAGTACGAGTGCAGCGCGGGCATCACCGGACCCGCCTGGACGTGCAGGAACAGCACCGCGAAGCCCAGCCCGAGCGCCGAGGTCACGGTCACGAACGCGCCGAGGAAGCGGATCGGCTGGCGGATCAGCAGCACGAGGAACGCGGTGACGGCGGCGAAGCAGATGGCCACCACGAACTCGTACATGTTGGCCCACGGCCAGCGGTCGACGGCGATGCCGCGGGTGAGGATGCCGGCGAGGTGGCCGGCCCACGCGATCCAGGTGAGGACCACGGCGAACGATCCCGCGCGGACCGCCCACGCGGCCGGCTGCGGGCCCGCCGCCTCCGTCGTCTCCTCGGGCAGGGCGGGGCCGCCCGCGCCGACGAGCTGACGCCGGCGTTCGGCCACGACCGTACGGGTCCGGCCGAAGGCGAGATCCAGCGCGAAGCAGATCATCGCGCCGAGATACAGCAGGACGGTGACCAGGATGAGCTGGTCGCTCAGCGTGGCCAGACTCTCATTGACATCGGCGGGCATCACTCACTCCTCGTCCGGGCGGGCGCCCGGCGCAGCGTTTCCGGTGGGCGCGTCCGGCGCGACGTGCCCGGTGCCTGCGGGCTCGTCCGGCTCGCCGCCCCGGTCACCGGTGGACGGATCACCACCCTGGTCATGGGCGGGCTGGTCGCCGCGCAGGGCGGTGACGATCTGGGCGAACTCCTCGGCGAAGGCCGCGCCGCCGCCTTCGGTGCGGGTCAGTCCTCCGACCGTGACCTTGCCGTCCTTCACCCGCACCCAGACGCGGCGGCGGCGGATCGTGAGGGACAGCACGAGCCCGATCACCGCGGCGGCGGCCGCGAGCAGGGCGGGCTCCCGGCCCGGGTCGTAGGTGATCTGGAGGCTGATCCACTCCTTGACGCCGGTGAACTGGATCTTCCCGGCACCGTCGGCGAGCTCCTTGGTCTCGCCCACGTTGAGCGGGGTCGGCTGGGCCGACATCGTGCCGAGCGGCTTCAGGTTCGTGGTGTCGAGCTGATACACCGACTGTGGCTGCCCCGACTTCAGGCCGAGGTCGCCGCCGAACGGGAAGATCTGCACCGTGGGGTTGGCGGCGCCGGGGAAGACCGACACCCAGGCGTTGCCGTTCGGCACGGTCGTGGGCAGGAAGCGCACCAGGAACCCGAGCTGGGTCGGCTGGGCGTCCGGCACCTTGATCACGCACTCGGACGTGTACGTGGCCTGGTCGTCGGCCAGGCACGGCACCGGGCCGTCGTAGGCCACCTGGCCCTTGCCGTCGGTCACCCGGAACGTGGGGGCGTAGCCGTGCCCGATCAGGTAGGTCAGCGTGCCGTACACGTCCAGGGGGTCGTTGACCTTGAGGTCCACGTCACGCGGGCGGGACGTCGGCGAGTCCTGCACGCTCAGCTTGGCGAGGTAGTCGAGCGGCTGGCCCTGCTTCTCCCCGGCGGCCACGTAGCTCGCCTGGAAGTCCTTGAGGGTGAAGGAGAACGGCTCCAGCGACTCGGCGGTGACCCGGCTGCCGGGCATGAAACGGTCGTAGGCCGCGACGGCGTTGGAGAAGCCGTCGCCCTCCACGACCAGCACGTTGCCGCGGTAGCCGAACAGGCCTCCGGCGCCGATGGCGAACAGCAGCGCGAGCAGCGCGACGTGGAACAGGAGGTTGCCGGTCTCGCGGAGGTAGCCCTTCTCCGCCGACACCCAGCCGTCGCCGGTGACCACCCGGAAGCGCCTGCGCCGGAGCGCGGCGGCGGCCTGCTCCAGGGTGAGCCCGCCCTCGAACGCCTCGCTGTGCGGCAGGCGCAGGAGGTTGCGCGGCGCGGCGGGCGGACGGCGCCGGATCTCCTTGAGATGCGTCAGCGCGCGCGGGAACACGCAGCCGGCCAGCGAGATGAACAGCAGCAGGTAGATCGCGGCGAACCAGGGCGAGCTGAAGACGTCGAACAGCCAGAACCGGTCGAGCCACTTGGCCTGGGTCGGGTTGTCCTTGAAATACTCCGCGACCCTGCTCGGGTCGACGCCGCGCTGCGGATAGATGGACCCGGGCACCGAGCCGAGCGCGAACAGGAACAGCAGGATCAGGGCCGTGCGCATCGAGGTGAGCGTGCGCCAGGCCCAGCGCATCCAGCCGACGGGGCCCAGGCCGGCGGGCCTGGCCCGCTCCCGCGTCTCCTTCTGCCGGGCCTCCACCGCGGTCTCGTCGTGCACGGTCTCGTCGCGTACGGTCTCGTCGTGCACGGTCTCGTCGTGCACGGCGGAGGCGAGGTCGTCGGGGGCGCTCATCAGATCACCGGCCTGAAGCCGCCGACCCACACCTGCAGGTGGGCGATGATCTCCGACCACTGCCCGGTCACGAGCAGCACGCCGACGGCCACGAGCATCGCACCGCCCACCTTGGTGATCAGCGGGGTGTGGCGGCGGACCGCCTTGAACGTGTGGAGCGCCTTGCGGTAGGCCAGCCCCGCCACCACGAACGGCAGGCCGAGGCCCAGGGCGTACGCGAAGGCGAGGGCGGCGCCGCGCAGCGCGCTGCCCTGGTTCACCGAGAGCGTCATCACCACCGCCAGCGTCGGGCCGATGCACGGCGTCCAGCCGAGGCCGAAGACGACCCCGAGCAGCGGGGCCGTCGCGATCCCGGCCGCAGGCAGCCGATGGATGCGCACGTCACGCTGGAGGCCGGGAACGATCCCCACGAAGGCCAGCCCGAGGACGATCGTCACCACGCCGAGGACCCTGGTGATCACGTCGGCGTTGCCGTGCAGCGCCGCGCCGAGGCTGCCGAACAGCGCGCCTCCGAGCACGAACACGGCCGCGAACCCGAGCACGAAGAGCGCGCTGCCGAGCACCATCCGGCTCCGCTTCGGGTCGCCGCTCATGCCCGTGACGTACGACAGGTAGCCGGGCACCAGCGGCAGCACGCACGGCGAGACGAACGACACGAGCCCGGCCGCCGCCGCGATCGGCGCGGCCAGCAGCAGCGACCCGGTCGCGACCGTGCTGCCGATGTCACTCATCGGTCACCTTGGTGACGGCCTTGAGCAGGTCGTCGTACTTGACCGCACCGAGCGCGCGGGCGGCGATGCGGCCCTGCGCGTCGATGATCAGCGTGGAGGGGATGGCGGCGGGCGGCACCGTGCCCTGGAACTGCAGCAGCACCTTGCCGCTCTGGTCGTAGATGCTCGGATAGCCGGGCTCGACCGAGCGGTCGTACGCCTGGGCGGACGCCTTGAGGTCCTTGAAGTTGACGCCGAGGAAATCCACGCCCTTGGACTTGGTGCTCGCCGCGATGTCCTTGAGCACGGGGGCCTCGGCGCGGCAGGGTGCGCACCAGGAGGCCCAGAAGTTCAGCACGTGGACCTTGCCCGCGGCCAGCGTGGCGGTGCCGCCGTCGAGGGTCTGCCCCTCGATCACGGGCGCCTTGTGACGCTGCGCGGCGTCGAAGAACTCGACGCGGCCGTCCCCCGGGATGAAGCGCGTGTCGCCGGAGCGGGGCTGGGCGGCCTGGCCGCCCGCGCACCCGGCGAGGGCCGTCGCCGCCACGGCCGCGGCGACGAGCGCCGTCAGGCGCTTGGCGGTGGCGCGGCCGGCGGTCACGCTGTTGGCTGGCAGGCGCTTGGCGGACACGGGAGGAGGATCTCCTTGTACTACAACCGGTAGAGCTGTAAGCCTACCGAGCGCCACGGGTGCCTCGTTCTCCGGGTCACACACCGGGGACGGATCGCGATCCGGGGGTCTCCTCGTCCTCCGAGCCCGCCTGAAGGGCCTCGGGAAGCACCTCGTCGGCCTTGTCGAACAGCGCCGCCTCGCCCTGCGGCGGCGCACCGGCCCGCAGCAGCGCCCCGGCGGGCTCGCTGTAGCCGACGCTCATGAGCCGGTCGCCCTCGAAGGTCAGGCTGGTGAGGCTGGCGAGCGCGCACTGACGGCGGCGGGGGTCGTGCCACAGCCGCCTGCCCTCGGCCGCCAGCCGGATGATCCAGATGGGCAGCTGGTGGCTGACGAGCAGTGCCTCGTGGCCGCGCGCCGCCGCCCGCGCGTCGTCGATGACCGCCTTCATGCGCGCCACGACCTCGGTGTACGGCTCGCCCCACGACGGACGGAACGGGTTCCTGAAGTGGCGGTAGGAGCGAAGGTCGCGGAAGACGTTGTCGCTCCCGGCCATCCGCAGGCCCTCGAAGACGTTGCCCGCCTCGATCAGCCGCTCGTCGATCGCCACCTCCAGGCCCAGGGCCCGGGCGGACGGCGCCGCGGTCTCCTGGGCGCGCTCCATGGGCGAGCTCCACAGCGCGACGATGTCCCTGCCCTCGACGGCCTTGGCGACCACCTCGGCCATCCTGCGGCCGGTCTCGGACAGGTGGTAGCCGGGCAGCCTGCCGTACAGGACCCCACGGGGATTGTGAACCTCACCGTGCCGGAGCAGGTGAACGATGGTCATCTCTGTCATGACCTGGACAGCCTACCCGCCGGGCAGCTCCGCGGACGCCGGGCGCGGCGCGTCGGTGGCAGGGCGCGGCGCGTCGGCGGCAGAGATGTTCAGCGCGTCGACGGAGCAGCGCAGCGCGTCGACGGCGGCGCGGATCGCGGGGCGGCGGGCGGCGTCGGACCTCCAGACCGCGTAGATGCGCCGCACCGGCGGCGGCTGGACGGCCAGGACGGCGACGCCCTCGGGCAGCGGTCCACGGCCCAGCCGGGGGATGAGCGCGCAACCGTGGCCCTCGGCGACCAGCGCGAGGTGGGTGGGGTATTCGTCGGCCATGGCGACGATCCGCGGCTCCCGCTCCTCGGAGCGCAGCAGGAACATCAGGAAGTCGTGGCAGACGGTGCCGGGGGCCGAGCTGATCCAGTTTTCGCCGGCGAGGTCGCTCAGCCGCACATGGTCGGCTTTCACCAGGGGATGGTCGGCCGGCACGACGACGTCGGCCACGTCGTCGAACAGCGCCGTGCGCGACAGGCCCTCGGGCAGCGCCATCGGCCTGTTGAGCCAGTCCTGCAGGACGGCGAGGTCGAGGTCGCCGCGCGCCAGCTCGCGGATCTGCCGCTCCGGCTCCCTCTCGTAGAGCAGCAGGTCGAGATCGGGGTGCTGCCTCTTGAGCATGGTCAGGGCGCGCGGCACGATGCCCCGGGCCGCGGTGGGGAAGGCGGCGATGGTCAGCTTGCCGACCACCGCCCCGCGCAGCGCCTCGAAATCGGCCTCCGCCGTCTCCACGAGCGCGAGGATGCGCTCGGCGTGCTCGGCGAGCAGCCCGGCGGCGTCGGTGAGCTTCACCCCGCGCCCGTTGCGTTCGATCAGGACGGCCCCGGTCTCCCGTTCGAGCTTCGCGAGCTGCTGGGAGATCGCCGAAGGGGTGACCATCAGCGCCTCGGCCGCGGCGCCTACGGAGCCGTAGACCGCGACGGCGTGGAGAGCCTTCAACCGGTTCAGGTCCAACATGTAGCCAGTCTAAACCGTCCTCCTTAGAAAAACTTGTTTGCGCTCAACTGTTTAGCAATGCGATGCTATAGCCATGCGAATCTTCAACAGACTCTTCACTAAGCCCCTCCGATCCGAGCAGACCTCCTATCTGGAGACCCTGGCGCGGCAGGCACGACAGACCCGCGACCGTCGCCCCTCCTCGCGCTGATCCCCTGATCCATGCGCCCCCGCCACCTGGCTCTCGCCGTCGCACTCGCCGCCATCTGGGGCTTCAACTTCGTCGTCATGCAGACGGGACTGAAGCACTATCCGCCGCTGACGTACGCCGCCCTCCGGTTCCTGTTGGCCGCCTTCCCCGCCGTACTCATAGCCGGAGGGCCACGGGCGCCCTGGCGGTGGGTGCTGGCGACCGGCGCGACGCTCGGCGTCGCCCAATACGGCCTGCTGCTGCTCGGCATGCGCGCCGGCATGCCCGCCGGGCTGACCTCCCTGGTCATCCAGGTGCAGGCCGTCTTCACCGCGCTGTTCGCGACCGCGCTCCTGGGTGAACGCCTCGGGCGGCGCAGGATCGCCGGCACGGCGGTGGCCTTCTGCGGCCTGGGCCTGATCGCGGCCGATGTGGCCGCCAGGTCGGGGGCGATCCCCTTCGGCGCGTTCCTGCTGTGCGTCGGCGCGGCGGCAGGGTGGGGGCTGGGCAACGTCGCCACCCGCAAGGCCGCGCCGCCGGACTCCCTGCGGTTCATGGTCTGGGTGAGCGCGGTCTCGGCGCCGCCCCTGCTGGCGCTGGCCCTGGCCACCGAGGGGCCGTCGTCGCTGACGTCGTTCACGGCCGAGGGTGTGGGCGCCGTGCTCTACACGGCGTTCCTGTCCACCCTCGGCGGGTTCGCCATCTGGGGATGGCTGCTGGCCCGCTACGACGCCTCGGTGGTCGCGCCGTACAGCCTGCTCGTGCCGGTCTTCGGCATCGCCTCCGCCGCGCTGTTCACCGGCGAGCCGATCTCCCTCCTCACCGTCGCCGCGGGCGCCCTCATCCTCGCCGGCCTCCTGTTCGCCAACTCACGCCCCCGTACGGCCCTCACCAGCCGCCCGGTGCCCGTCCCCCGCTGACCCTCGCGCTCGCACGGATACGGCTACGGTGAGCGACGTGGACGACACTGAGACGTACGACGTGAGCCGTGCACTCGAGTGCTGGCCGGCGCCGCCGCCCTGGGGGTGGCGCGCGGACGACCTCGATCGTCTGCCTTCGGAGGGCCCGAATGGCGAGCCCGGCTTCTTCGAGCGCGTCGAGCTGATCGACGGAGCACTCGTCTTCAACTCACCCCAGCGGCGGTTCCACCAGCGCCTCATCCGCGGCCTCACAGAGCGGCTCGACGCGGAGGCTGAGGTACGCCGAGGCGGGCATCCCGCACTTCTGGCGGGTGGAGGAGAGCGACGGGCGTCCCGTCGTCTACGTGTACGAACGGGACCCCGCCACGGGCGCGTACACGCCGACCGGGATCCACCACGGGCACCTGGCGGTGCAGGTGCCCTTCCCGTTCGAGGTGGATCTCGACCAGCTGGTGAAGTGAGTCAGACGCCGGCGGCTTGGGCGGCGGCCTTGGCGGCCAGGGGGAGAGCCTCGGCGACCTGGGTGAGCGCCGCGTCGTCGTGGGCGGCCGACAGGAACCACGCCTCGTACGCCGACGGCGGCAGGTAGACGCCCTGGTCGAGCATGCTGTGGAAGAACGCGCGGTACGCGTCGGTGTTCTGGGTCCGGGCCGAGTCGAAGTCGGTGACCGGGGTGTCGGTGAAGAAGATCGAGAAGAGGTTTCCGGCCCGCTGGAGGCGGTGCGGCACCCCGGCGGCGGCCAGCGCGTCGGAGGCGGCCCTGCCGATGACCAGCGCGGACGCGTCGACCCTGTCGTACACGTCGTCGTCGCAGGCGCGCAGCGTGGCCAGCCCGGCGGCGCAGGCGAGCGGGTTGCCCGACAGCGTGCCGGCCTGGTAGACGGGCCCCTCCGGGGCGAGGGCGGCCATGACCTCCGCCCGCCCGCCGAACGCCGCGGCGGGCAGCCCGCCGCCCATGACCTTGCCGAACGTCATCAGGTCGGCCTCGACGGGGTCGATGCCGTACCAGCCGGAGGCGGACACCCGGAACCCGGTCAGCACCTCGTCGATGATCAGCAGCGCGCCGTGCTCGGTGCACAGCTCGCGCAGGCGCCGGTTGAAGCCGTCGGCAGGCGGCACGACGCCCATGTTCGCCGGGCACGCCTCGGTGATCACGCAGGCGATGTCGAACGTGCGGAACGCCTCCTCGACCGCCTCGATCGAGTTGTACGGCAGCACGATCGTGTCGGCCGCGGAGGCCCCGGTGACGCCGGGGGTGTCGGGCAGGCCGAAGGTGGCGACCCCGGACCCGGCCGAGGCCAGCAGCGCGTCCACGTGCCCGTGGTAGCAGCCGGCGAACTTCACGACCTTCGCCCGGCCGGTGAAGCCGCGGGCCAGCCGTACGGCGGACATGGTGGCCTCGGTGCCGGAGCTGACCAGCCGGACCTTCTCGACGGGGGCGACGCGGGAGACGATCTCCTCGGCGAGCAGGACCTCGCCCTCGGTCGCGGTGCCGAACGAGAAGCCGCGCGCGACGGCCTCCTCCAGTGCCTCCACGACGGCGGGGTGGCGGTGGCCGAGGATCATCGGGCCCCAGGAGCACACCAGGTCGACGTAACGGTTGCCGTCCACGTCGGTGATGTACGGCCCCTCTCCGGAGGCCATGAAGCGGGGGGTGCCGCCCACGGCGCCGAAGGCGCGCACCGGCGAGTTGACGCCGCCGGGAACGATCCGGCGGGCGCGGTCGAACAGGTCCTCGGAGGTCTGCGTGCGAGTCACGCCCTCCAGATTACGGGCCCACCCGTCCGGGGCCCGTACCGGGAATCACTCGCAGAAGTCGGCGAGCAGGTCGAGCACGCGCAGCGGATCGGGCAGCGGACGCCCGTCGGGGGGCCTGATCCAGCTCACGACCCCGCCCGTGGGCGTGGTGGACGGCGGCGCGAGCACGTAGCTGTCGCGGCAGTGCCAGCGCAGGCCCGGCGTCTCGTCGATCGTCTCGGGTCCCGCGTCGAGGCTGCAGGACCACCACTCGTCCTCGTCCTCGGGCGCCCCACGCGTCGCGACGAAAAAAAGAACCCGGTCGCCGTTCTCGGCGACCGGGCCCGTGTCGAAGCCTGCTGCGTCCATGGCGGCCAGGGCGGGACGGCCCGCCGCGGCCGGTACGTCGAACACGTCGAACACCCTGCCGGTGGGCAGGATCACGTTCATGTCCGGATCCTGCTTCCACCACCGCGTGAGCAGCGCCGTGTCCGTCGTGGCCTGCATCTGCCACGCGGGCGACAGCGGGTGCATGCCGGGATCGGGACAGCCGACCCGGTCGCAGGAGCACGCCCTGCCTCCCTCGCTCAGCGGGTGGGCACCCATACAGCTCGCCCAGCCCAGCTGTGCGTACTCCAACACCGACGTCATCTTCCGCGGCGCGTGATGCGCACGCCGTTTCGCACGTCGGGCCAGCGGTACCCCCACCATGGCGCTCCTCCCCACAAGCGTCACACCCGCTGCCCTCCTGCGTTACGCAAGATGCTCGCGGTACATGTACCTGATAATGCCTTCTGGCCGATCGCGGCTCGGCAGGACCCCCCTGATGAGGGGTCAGGATAGTCCGCGGGCGACCTCGGTGGCCCAGTAAGTGAGGATCATGTCGGCACCGGCGCGGCGGATCGCGATCAGCGACTCCATGATCACCCGCTCCCGGTCGATCCAGCCGTTGGCCGCCGCCGCCTCGACCATCGCGTACTCGCCGCTGACCTGGTAGGCCGCGACCGGCACGTCGACGGTGTCGCGGACCTGCCGCAGGATGTCGAGGTAGGCCAGGGCGGGCTTGACCATGACGGCGTCCGCGCCCTCGGCCAGGTCGAGACGCACCTCGCGCAGCGCCTCGCCGATCGGTCCGGCCGGGTCCTGCTGGTAGGCGCTGCGGTCGCCGAACTGCGGCGCGCACTCGGCGGCGTCGCGGAACGGCCCGTAGAACCCGGAGGCGTACTTCGCGGCGTACGCCAGGATCGGGATCTCGGCGAAGCCGTTGGCGTCGAGGGCCGCGCGGATTGCGCCGACCTGGCCGTCCATCATCCCGCTCGGCGCGATCATCCGGGAGCCGGCCGCCGCCTGCGCGACCGCCGCCGACGCGTAGCGCTCCAGCGTCGCGTCGTTGTCCACCTCGCCGTCGGCCGTCAGCAGGCCGCAGTGGCCGTGGTCGGTGTATTCGTCCAGGCAGGTGTCGGTCATCAGCACCAGCGCGTCGCCCAGGTCGGAGGCGAGGTCGCGCAGCGCCACCTGGACGATGCCGTCCGGGT
This sequence comes from Microbispora sp. CSR-4, assembly GCF_008033685.1. NCBI lineage: Bacteria > Bacillati > Actinomycetota > Actinomycetes > Streptosporangiales > Streptosporangiaceae > Microbispora > Microbispora sp. CSR-4. The sequence continues at coordinate 102,704 of NZ_VJVX01000010.1, read as the reverse complement.
CGTCGGCGCCCGAGCCCCTGGCGTCCTTGTGCGCGGGGATCCCGAACAGGATGATCCCGCCCACGCCGGCCTCGGCCGCCTCGTGGGCGGCCTTACGCAGCGACTCGCGGGTGTGCTGGACGACCCCGGGCATGGAGCCCACCGGCTGCGGCTCGGCGATGCCCTCCTTGACGAACATCGGCAGGATGAGCTCGGCCGGGTGCAGCCGCGTCCCCGCGACCATCCGGCGCATCGCGGCGGTACGGCGCAGCCGCCGGGGCCGCGCCACCGGGTATTGGGCGTTCACAATGGTCTCCCCGCTCTTGATCGCGCCGGCCCGCCGGGAGGCCGTCCCGGCGGGCCGCACACGAGTCGGTTCACTTGACGCGTCGCCGCGCGCCCCTGCGCATCTGGGACGGACGGCGGGGCACCTCGCCCGCCGACACGGCGGCGTGCCGCATCTTGGCACCATAGTCCGCCAGCGCCGCGGCGAGAGCCGTGGCGGACGGTTTGTCGGCCATCACGTCGACCCGCAGGCCGAACTCCTCGGCCGTCTTGGCGGTCTGCGGCCCGATGACCGCGATCACGGTCACGTTGTGCGGCTTTCCGGCGATGCCGACGAGGTTGCGCACGGTCGAGGACGAGGTGAACAGCACGGCGTCGAACCCGCCGCCCTTGATCGCCTCGCGGATCGGGGCGGGCGGCGGCGCGGCGCGCACGGTGCGGTAGGCCGTCACGTCGTCGCACTCCCAGCCGAGCTGGGTCAGCCCCGCCACCAGCGTCTCGGTCGCGATGTCGGCCCGCGGCAGCAGCACCCGGTTGATCGGGTCGAGCATCGAGTCGTACGGCGGCCACTCGGCCAGCAGGCCCTCGGACGACTGCTCGCCCGTCGGCATGAGGTCGGGCTTCACGCCGAACTCGACCAGCGCCCGCGAGGTGGCCTCGCCCACGGCGGCGACCTTGAGCCCGGCGAACGCCCGGGCGTCCAGGCCGTACTCCTCGAACTTCTCGCGCACCGCCTTGACCGCGTTGGCGCTGGTGAAGGCGACCCACTCGTAGCGGCCGGTCACCAGGCCCTTGATCGCGCGGTCCATCTGCTGCGGCGTGCGCGGCGGCTCGACAGAGATCGTCGGCACCTCCTCGGGCACCGCGCCGTACGAGCGGAGCTGCTCCGACAGCCCCTTGGACTGCTCCTTGGTGCGCGGCACGAGCACCCGCCAGCCGAACAGCGACTTGGTCTCGAACCACGACAGGCGGTCACGCATGCCGACGGCGTCGCCCACCACGATCAGCGCGGGCTCGGTCATCCCGGCGTGCTTGAGGTCGGGGCCGAGCCGTCCGAGCGTGGAGACCACCGTGTATTGCTCGGTGGTCGTGCCGTCGCTGGTCACCGCCACCGGCGTCGAGTCGGGCTTGCCGCCCGCGATCAGCGCCTTGCTGATCGGGACCGCGTCCGCGACGCCGTTGTAGATCACCAGCGTGCCCTCGCACGCGGCGTGCTTGGCCCAGTCGTCGGTCTGCGCGGCGTCCACGATGCGGAACTCCGGCGCCGACGCCGCCGGCGGGATGCCGGCGTAGGTCAGCACGGCCGTGGCCGGCGGCACGCCGGGCACGATCTCGAAGTCCACGTCCGCCTTGGCGCAGGCGGCCACCTCGTCGGTGACGGAGGAGAAGAAGGACGGATCGCCCGAGCAGAGCCGCACGACCGTGCGGCCCGCCTTGGCGGCCTGGATGGTCTTCAGCGACACCGAGTTCTCCGCCGCGTCGGCGGAGATGTCGACGACCTCGACGTCCTCACGGCTGTGGCGCAGCAGCGAGCCGTACGCCTGCCGGTCGAGCACGACGACGTCGGCCCTGCCCAGCAGGTCGGCGCCGCGCAACGTGAGCAGGTTCTCGTCACCGGGGCCGGCGCCGACGAAGGCGACGAACCCGGACCGGGTCTGCGTGCTGTTATTCGCGGGGCTCAACGGGCCTGCTCCCCCATCAACGTGTCGGCCCCCTCGACGATCATGGCTGCCGCGAGTTCGCGGCCCATCTCCACGGCCGTCGTAGAGGGTCCGGAGGTGGACTTGCGCACCGACCGTGCGCCGTCGACGGCGACGACGGTGGCGGTCAGATTGAGAATGTGCCCGTCACCGGAGGCGAAAGCACCTACCGGGGCCGCGCAACCGGCCTCGAGGGCGGCGAGCACCGAGCGCTCGGCGTCCACCGCGGCCCGCGTCCGCGGGTCGTCGACGGCGCGCAGCAGCTCGATGAGATCGTCACGGTCGGCCAGGCACTCGACGGCGAGAGCGCCCTGCCCGGGGGCGGGCAGCATCTCGTCGACCTCGAACACCTGGGCGATCTCCCCGTCCCGGCGGATCCTGGCCAGCCCTGCGGCGGCCAGCACCACGGCGTCGAGCTCGCCCGAGGTTACCTTGCCGATGCGGGTGTCCGCGTTTCCCCTGATGGGGACGTAGTCGAGATCCGGCCGGAGCAGGCGCAGCTGGGCCACCCGGCGCGGTGAGCCGGTGCCGATGCGGGCTCCGGCGGGCAGGTCGTGCAGCTTGACCGGGCCGACGAGCGCGTCACGCGGGTCGTCCCGCCGGGGAATCGCGGCCATCGCGAGCCGCTCGTCCGGCTTGGTCGGCAGGTCCTTCAGCGAGTGGACCGCGAAGTCGACCTCACCGGCGAGGAGCCGGCCGCGCAGGTCGTTGACGAACACACCCGTGCCGCCGAGCTGGGTCAGGTGGGCCCGGGACACGTCGCCGAAGGTGGTGACGCCGACGAGCTCCACCGCCCGGCCGGTCAGGGCGGTCAGCCGGTCGGCGACGATCTGCGACTGCGTGGTCGCCATCAGGCTCTTGCGGGTGCCGAGCCGCAGCGGGGCGGTCATTGGTCCACCTCCAGGCTCGCAACGGCGTCGGGGGCCTTCGGGTCGAGGCCGAACAGCTCCCGCAGCGCCTCGGCGTACTGGTCGCCGCCCGGGGACGCGGCCAGCCGCTTGACCCGTACGGTCGGCTCGTGGAGCAGTTTGTCGACGACGCGCCGCACGGTCTGGGTGATCTCGTCGCGCATCCGCCCGTCGATGTCCGGCAGGCGGGACAGCAGGCGGCCCATCTCCGACTCGACCACCCCGGCGGCCTTGCTGCGCAGGGCCACGACGGTGGGGGTGACGAGCGCGGCGCGCGCGGCGTCGAGATAGGCGGCGACCTCCTCGGCCACGATGCGCCTGACCTCGCAGATCGCCTCGGCCCTGCCGCCGTCGGAGACGTCGTCGCCCACGCCGTCCTGCTGCATCGACTTCAGGTCGACCAGCGTCACGCCGGGCAGGTCCCGTACGCCGGGATCCACGTCGTGGGGCAGCGCGAGGTCGAGGACGAACAGCGGCCTGTCACGGTCGCCGATCGTCTCCGCGGTGATCGTGCGGGTCCCGGCGCCGATGCAGGAGATGACCAGGTCGGCCTCCGCCAGCTCGGCGGGGACGTCGGCCAGGTCGGCGGCCCGGCCGCCGACGGTCTCGGCGAGCCGTTCGGCCCGCTCGCGGGTGCGGTTGGCGATGACGATGTCGGTCACGCCCGCGCGGGACAGCGTCGCGGCGGACAGCGAGCTCATCGAGCCGGCGCCCACGACCAGGGCGCGCAGGCCGCTGATGTCGCCGAGCACCCGCTCGGCGAGGGTCAGCCCCACCCCGACCAGCGACGCGCCGGCCCGGTCGATGCCCGTGTCGGCGTGCGCGCGCTTGCCCACGCGCAGCGCGTGCTGGGCCAGCTCGTTGAGCGTGGTCCCGGCCGTGCCCTCCTCCTGCGCCAGGCGCAGCGCGGTGCGGATCTGGCCGAGGATCTGCCCCTCGCCGATCACCATGGAGTCGAGCCCGCAGGCGACGGTGAACAGGTGCTGGACCGCCCGGTCCTCGTAGTGCACGTACAGGTGCCGCGCGAGCGTCTCCTGCGGCAGGCCCGAATGCGCGGCGAGGATGTTCGTCACCGCGGTGACGCCGCCGTGGAACCGGTCGACCACGGCGTAGACCTCGACGCGGTTGCACGTCGAGACGACCAGCGCCTCGGAGACGTACTCGTCGGACTGCACGTCGTGCAGCAGCTTGACGAGCGCGTCCCCGCTGACCGTGACCCGTTCGAGCAGCGCGACCGGCGTTGTCCGGTGGCTCAGGCCGACGACGAGGACACTCATGAGCTCGCTCCGATCGATGGCTCACTCACATGACCACCCCGTCCGGCCACTCCTCGGCCATGATGGGCCCTCCATTAGCCTTGCGCTGCTCGTGGAACGCAAGTATCTGCAGTTCGATGGATAAATCGACTTTACGGACATCCACGCCGTCAGGCACAGCCAAGACGACGGGGGCGAAGTTCAAAATACTGGTGACTCCGGCCGCGATGACACGGTCGCAGACCTGCTGCGCCGCCGTGGCGGGCGTGGCGATCACCACGATCGAGACTCCGCGCTTCTTGATCACGGACTCCAGCTCGTCGGCGTGCTCGACGACGAGACCTGCGATGCGATCGCCCACGACGTGCGGATCGGCGTCAAGCAGGCCCGCGATCCGGAACCCGCGCGAGGCGAACCCGCCGTAGTTGGCCAGCGCGCGGCCGAGATTTCCGACGCCGACGATGGCCACGGCCCAGTCCTGAGTGAGACCAAGCTCACGCGAGATCTGGTAGATGAGGTACTGCACGTCGTATCCCACGCCTCTGGTGCCGTACGACCCGAGGTGGGACAGGTCCTTGCGGAGCTTGGCGGAGTTCACCCCGGCGGCTACCGCGAGATCCTCCGAGCTCACCGTCGCCGTGCCCCGTTCGGCCATCCCGTTGAGTGCGCGCAGATAGAGCGGCAACCTCGCCACCGTGGCGTCGGGGATGCCGCGGTCACGGGGCTGCGGGATTCGGCGGATCACTTGCCGGGGCTCCAGGGGGACGGACGGCCGGTTGCGCCCCCGGCCGCATAGCGGATGCGACGGATGAATACCAGGTTAGTGCCTTTGTGAAGCTATGCACAAAGTCGATCGTGTGAGGCTTCCCTCGTCTCAAGGGTCCCAGGAGGGGGCGGCGGTCTCCATTCCGGGCCGGGAGGATCGCGATAATCGAGGGCATGGCTCCTCAAGACCACCGGATCACGCTGCTCGGCAAGCCGGGCTGCCACCTGTGCGACGACGCCCGCGCGGTGGTCGAGCGCGTGGCCGCCGATCTGGGCGTTCCCTGGGAGGAACGCGACATCACCGCCTCGCCGGAGGACCAGGCCGAATATTGGGAGATGATCCCGGTCGTCCTGATCGACGGCGTGCAGCACGACTACTGGCGGGTCAACGAGAACCGCCTCCGCGAGGCCCTGCAGCGCTGACGCCGCGCCCGGGGTCCATGCGCGGCCCGGGCCGCTTCCAGCCGGACGTCCACGAACCTCGGCCGGGCCGGTCACCGCACCGGGAGGAAGCTGCGGTCCTCGCGAAGCCCGCTCCGCTTTCTCCACCCGCTCCGCTCCCTCCGCCCGTGAACGTTCTCTTCTCTCCGCCCGCGAACGTAGGGGGACAGCGGTCTAGAGAACCCGGCGGGTGGGCAGGGGGACCACCTTGGCGGCGTTGACGCTCAGCTCGATGACGTTGGCCGCCAGCACATACTTCACCCGCTCGGTCGCGAAGCGCTCCATGTGCGGCTGCCGCTGGTGCTCGCTGTAGCCGACCTCGTCGCGGTAGAGCTCGTAGACGATGCGCTGGAGCGGGGCCGACTTGACCGCGTGGCAGACGAACAGCAGCGTGTCGGGCTCGTTGCGCTGCACCGCCTCGACGGTCTCCTCGGCGAGCTTGTCGAACGCCTCGCCCGAGCCGTCGAGCAGCGTGAAGACGGTCAGCAGGCCGTAGATGCCGGGGGCCGGCTTCACCGAGCCGCCCTGACCGGCGGGCCGGCCCGCCTGCTGCGGCCCCTGCCCGCCCGGCTGGGGCATGGCGGGGCGGGACCTGCCGCCGAATCCGACGCCGAAGCTCGCGGCGAGGTCGGCCGGGTCGGGGACCTCCGCCCCGGGATAGAGGGCCCCCGTGGCGGGCATCGCCCGGTCGGGCTCGGCCGGGGCCGCCGCGGGCATGCCGTATTCAGGTCGGCGGGGCTGGCCGTACTGGTCCGCGGCGAGAAGCTGGCCGGTCATGGGCCCGCCGAAGTCGTCGGGCGACAGCGGACCGTCGGAGGGCCGCATGCGGGCGGCGTAGTCGACCTCGCTCTGCTCCCCCGCCCGATATTCGGCCACCAGGTCCCCGAGCCCCGAACGGCGCGGCGCTCCCGGCCCCCCGGCTCCCGGTCCTCCGGCTACCGGCACCCCGGGCGGAACCGCACCGGGCCCGCCTGGACGGCCTCCGGGTGCCCCGCGCGGCGGCGTGGGCGGCCCCGAGGGCGCGGAGGGCACGCGGGTCTCGGCCCGCAGGGCGCTGTCGGCCCGTCCGCCGCGCCGCCCCTGCCACTCCTCCTCCGGGGCCTCGTCGTCGTCCTCGCCCTCGTCGTCGTACGGCGCGAGCGGCCGGGCCACGACGTACCAGACGCCTCCGGCGGAGGCGGCCAGCACCGCGACGACGACCAGCCCGGGAAGCCCGAATTCGAGCACGCCCGAGATCGCCATCCCCGCCGGGGCGAGCACGACGGTCGCGTTCATGTTGTCGACGTCGTACTCGTCTCCGTCCCGCCAGGCCATCACCGCCATGGCGAGGCCGAGCAGGAGGATGAAGACCACCAGGCCGTGGACGCCCCGCAGCAGCCATTCGGGCCAGATGTCCCAGTGGGTCGGCCCGTCGGGCAGCGACTTGTCGAAGCCCGAGGTGACGACGGGGTCGAGCACCATGATCACCGTGCCCACGACCGTCAGCGCGGCGCCGAGGAGCCAGCCGGCGAAGCGGGCTCCGCCCTTCTCCGCGAGGAGCTGGATGACGCCGACCGCCAGCCAGAGCGGGGCCAGCAGTGAGCCGGTGATCTGGTAGGCCCGGAACGTCACGGGCCCGAACCCGGTGAGGTGTCCGACGGCGACCGCGCCGAGCGACAGCGCCAGCGCGCCCGTGGCGACGCTCCACGCGATCAGCCAACCGGCCGGCTCGTCACGGAGACGCCCGACGAGGACGCCGGTGGTGATGCCGGCGAGCAGGGCGCCGGCGAACGCGAGGAGAGCGACGAGGACTTCCATGGTGGGACCCATGCTGCCGGACATCTGCTTCTGACCGGTAGCCGGTGGCCATGTCCAGGAATGTCACGCCCGCGTACGCACACCTGAAGCGGATTCCCCCACCCGAACGGATTGTGTAATCTCCCGTTGATTTCTAGAGTGTTCGAGCACGCCGACTCCCCTTCCCCCATGGGATAACGGATGCCGAACACGTGGCCGTTGGCCGGGCTTTCCCCTCCGGTAGCAGCAGGAGCAGCGCAACCCGCGCGTTCCGCCGATCTCTCCGATCGCGAGCACGAGCACGACGAGATGCGGAGCCTCGTGCTGCGCGCCAAGACCGGCGACAGCGAGGCGTTCGGCGCGCTCTACGACCACTATCTGGAGCTGGTCTACCGATACGTCTACTTCCGGGTCGGCAGCCACGCGCTGGCCGAAGACCTGACGAGCGAGACGTTCCTGCGGGCGCTGCGGGGCATCACGGAGTTCACCTGGCAGGGCCGCGACTTCGGCGCCTGGCTCGTGACGATCGCCCGCAACCTCGTCACCGACCACTACAAGTCGGGCCGCAACCGCCTTGAGGTGATCACGGCGGAGATACTCGACACGCCTCTGGACGGCCCGCACATCCCCGAGAACGCGGTCGTCACCAACATGGTCAACGAGCGCGTGATGCAGGCGATCAAGCAACTGGGCGCGGAGCAGCAGGAATGCGTGATCCTGCGCTTCCTGCACGGGATGTCGCTGGCGGAGACCGCGATGATCATGGGCAAGAAGTCCGGGGCGATCAAGGCGCTCCAGTTCCGGGCGATCAGGGCGCTCGCCCGGGCACTCCCCGACGATCTCGGCTGACGCCCCCGTAACCATTACCCATACCCCATCGTTGGGCATGTGGCAGGTCGGATCTGCAGGCGGATTCGCGGGCAGGCCGGGAGGTGACGGACGTCTCCCGGCCCCGCGAGCGGATCTCCGCTGCGCGTCAAGCGGGGGATGGCGGGAACGGTGATGGGCTGGTGGCGACCCTCACGCCGCGCGGGCGGCCGGTCGTCGGCCCGTTCCCGCAGGCGCGCCGGTCACCGCTTCCTGTCGCGCCTGCGCCCGTCGCGCCGCACGCGCGGGGTCGTCGCGCGCGTGGCCGGCCTTCGCTCCCTGCTGAGCGGCGGCCCGAGACCTGAGTTCCGCGAGAAGCTGCGGGCCGACCTGATGCGGGCCCACGCCGCCGAGCGCGCCGCGGGCAGGCACGCGGCGGGAAAGCACGCGGCGCCCCCCGCCGCGTCGCCTGGGCCCCGGCCCCGCCGGTCCCTGCTCGTACGGCTGCGCCCCGTGCTGGTGTTCTGCGTGCTGCTGGCGGCGATGTTCGGCACCGGTGTGCGCACCTACCACGCGGTGCCCGGCGAGGCGCTGTATCCGCTGAAGAGGATGGCGGAGTCGACGGTGCTCCGCCTCGCGTACGACGAGGAGGAGCTGACGCAGCGGCAGATGGTCGCGGCGCGGCACCGGGCGGCCGAGACCGCGTCGCTGGTGGACGCGGCGAGCCCGGAGCGCCGCCGGCTCATCGGGCAGACGCTCGACGACATGGAGACGACCACCAGGGCCGCGCTGAGCCGGGTGGTCCGGGAGGGACACGCCGACGGCGCGGCCCGCAAGTTCGCCCGTGAGCAGCGCAATCTCGTTGAGCCGCTGCTGCCGAAGCTCGACGGGGAAAATCGCGACAAGGCGAATCAATACCTGATTTACATCGAATCGTTTACCGGTTCCGGACGTTGACACGTCATGTCCCGCTCCCGTTGCGTACACCCTCCGGCGGTTAAGCTGATGAGCCATGAGGCGGCTATTGCGACGGCGGGAAGAGGCGGAGATCGCCGGCGAGGTGGCGGCCGCCGCGGCGGTGTCCGCCCCCGAGGTCGTCCCCGACCTCTCGGCGGCGGCGTTCTTCGACGTCGACAACACCATGATGCGCGGTGCCTCGATCTACCACTTCGCCCGGGGACTCGCGGCGCGCGGCCTGTTCACCAGCCGTGACCTCATGAAGTTCGCGCTCGGGCAGGCGTGGTTCCGCGTGCGGGGCAACGAGAACCCCGAGCACATCGCCAAGGCCAAGGAGATGGCCCTCGCCTTCGTCGCCGGGCTGAAGGTCGACGAGGTCGTCCGGCTGGGTGAGGAGATCTACGACGACGTGATGGCCGACCGCGTGTGGCAGGGCACCCGCGCGCTGGCCCAGGCCCACCTGGACGCCGGGCAGCGGGTGTGGCTGGTCACCGCCACCCCGGTCGAGCTGGCCCGGGTCATCGCGCAGCGGCTCGGGCTCACCGGCGCGCTCGGCACGGTCGCCGAGACCGCCGACGGCGCCTATACCGGACGGCTCGTCGGCGACCTGCTGCACGGCCCGGCGAAGGCCGAGGCCATCCGGGCGCTGGCCCGCCGCGAGGGCCTCGACCTGTCCCGTTGCTCGGCCTACAGCGACTCGGCCAACGACCTGCCGATGCTCTCCCTCGTCGGGCATCCACACGCCATCAATCCCGACAGCGAGCTGCGCGAGCACGCCAAGGAGCACGGCTGGGAGGTCCGCGACTTCCGCACCGGCAGGAAGGCGACGATGATCGGCCTGCCGATCGCCGCGACCGCGGGAGCCATCGCGGGCGGCGTCGCCGCGGGCATCGCCCTGCGCCGCCACTACCGCTCCGTCCTCTGACCTCGACGCGCCGTCAGTGGCCCGCGGGCTCCGCGAGGGGCTTCCGTACGCCCATCAGGGCGGCCGTGACGGCGACGAGCGCCGCGGCGATCCAGAACGTGAGCCGGATCGCCCCCAGGGCCGCGCCGCCCGCGCCGAGGTGCGACCGCACGTCCGCGGCGAACCTGTGCAGGAACGCCGTGCCGAGAACGGCGACGCCGAGGGTGCCGCCGAACTGCTGGACGGCGTTGAGGAGACCGGCGGCGGATCCGGTCTCGTGCGCCCGCACCCGTGACAGGGCCGTGGTGAAGAACGGGACGGTGAACAGCCCGTTTCCCGCTCCGCCGAGCGCCGGCGCCGCGAGCAGGGGCCAGGAGTAGCCACCGGCGGACGCGCCCGGATAGACGGCGACGGCGCAGATCAGCCCGGCCAGCAGGGCGGCGAGCCCGGCGAACATGATCTTCGCTCCGTGGCGGGGCACCAGCCGGGGCGCCGGCCCACCAGGAGGCGGCGGCCATGCCGGCCGACCACGGGAGCAGGGTGAGCCCGGCGGTCAGGACGTCGTCGCCCAGCCCGAGCTGCACGTGCAGGACGATCGCCACCCTCAGGCCGTTCATCACCGCGAAGAACAGCGTGGAGGTCGCCAGCGCGGCGGGAAAGCCCGGGTCGCGGAACAGGCTCGGCTCGATCAGCGGGCTGCGGCCCCGCCCGGCGCGATGGCGCTGGTGCCATCCGAGGGCCGCGAGGACGGCGACGCCCGCGGCGAGGGCGGTCCAGACCCAGGCGGGCCACCCGGCGGCGTCGCCCTGGATGAGCTGATAGACGATCAGGCCGGTGCCGAGCACGGCCAGCGCCGTGCCGGGCAGGTCGAGCCGGGGCGGGTGCGGCGACCTGCTCTCCCGCAGGGCGGGCGCGATGGCCAGGACCACGGCGGCGAGGGGCACATTGACGAGGAACGCCGCCCGCCACGACAGGCCGAGCAGGTCGACGCGGGTGAGAACGGCCCCGAGCACGGGCCCGCACACGGCCGCCAGGCCCATCACCGGCCCGATGGAACCGCCTGGCGCGGACGGCTGCGCGCGTCGCGCCCGCGCGTCTGGACCGGGTCGCGACCACCCTGGCCACCCACGACGAGCCGGCCGTCGTCGCGGCCACCACGGGCCCCACCAACCTGCTCGCCCACGCGCTCTGCACCGGCCCCGCCGACCTGCACCGCTATCTCACCCGGCGGCTCGGCGCGCTCGACGCGATCCGCACCCTGGAGACCGCACCCGTGCTGCACACGCTCAAGGCGGCCGGACACCTCACCCCCGTGGCCGCGCGGCCGGCAGGCCGCCCGGCACGCGCCTGAGCCGGACGCCCCCGAGCCGTGGTCAGGCGGCGGAGCGGCCGGTGGCGTGGTCCGCCACGGCCCGCATGATCAGGCCGGTCAGCTCCCGGTTCACCAGCTCGGCTCGCTCGTAGCCGATCATGTGCCCGGCGCCGGGGATCCGTACGAACCGGGCGTCGGGCAGCGCCTCGGCGATCCGGCGGCCGTGGGCGAGCGGGGTGAGCCGGTCGCGCTCCCCCACCATGACGAGCGTCTGAACGCGCCTGAGCGTCCGTAGGGCCGCGTGCTTGTCGTGCACCCCCAAAGCGCGGAAGAACCCGACCATGGCCTCCGTCGGCGTCGCCGCGGCCATCGCGTTCACCAGCCGGACGTGCCGCCGTCTCGCGCCCTTGCCGAAGGCGGCGTAGCGGGTCACCGGCAGGTTGGTCCAGCTCTTAACGCGGGGCCGCGCGTCGATGGCCTCGGCGCGGGCCAGCATGCTCTCGAACACCGAGGTCGTGACGCGGGGCGCCAGCCGCCCGAGCGGCCCGGGAAGGCCGAAGGTGGTGTCGGCGAGCCCGCCGGACGACGTGCTGAGCAGCGCCACGCCGGCCACCCGTGACTCGACCAGGGCGGGATGCCGGTCGGCGAGCGCCATGATCGTCATGCCGCCCATCGAGTGGCCTGCGAGGACGACGGGCAGCCCCTCCGGCACGGCGGCCTCGATGACGGCCGCGAGGTCGTCGCCCAGCCGGTCGATCGTGTACGTCTCCAGCGGCCCGGCCGAGGAGTCGCCGTGCCCGCGCTGGTCGTAGAAGACGAGCGTGCCGAGGCCGGCCAGGGCCTCGCGCTGGGGCTGCCAGCAGTTCCGGTTCATCAGCCAGCCGTGGGCGAAGACGACGGCGCAGCGGGGATCGGGATGGTCGTCGATCTCCACGGCCAGGCGGACCCCGTCGTCGGTCGTGACCGTCGTCCGGCGGCCGGGCGCGCCGCCGGACGCCGACGCGGTCTTCACCCGCCTGGTCTGGACGCGCTGCGCGGCGCTGACCACCCTGCCGATCGCCAGGCCGAGGGCGAGCCCGGCGAGGGCGGCGTTCCGCCCCTTGCTCATGGTGCTCCTCCGGGGGATGAGGGTGAGCACACCATACCGACCGGTAGGTCCCTTTTGTCAGACCCGTGTTTTGTCAGACTCCGCGCCCAAGACGCTTCCGGCAGCCGGATGTCACATCACGATCGGGGGGAACGCCGGGCCCCGGCGCAGCCGCAGCGCGTCGAGCTGCCGTTGCATGGTCTCCCTGACGTGGTCGGTCAGGTCGAAGACCAGCAGGGGGTCGTCGGCCTCCTCCGGGGCGTACTCGTCGGTCCGGACCGGCTCGCCGAACTCGATCAGCCACTTGGACGGCAGCGGGAGCAGGCCGAGCGGCCCGAGCCAGGGGAACAGCGGCGTGATCGGCAGGGAGGGCAGGCCGAGCAGCCGGGCGAGCGCCGGAATGTCGCCGATCTTGGGGTAGATCTCCTCCGCCCCCACGATGGCGCACGGGACGATCGGCACGCCTGCTCTGATCGCCGACGCGACGAATCCGCCCCGGCCGAACCGCTGGAGCCGATAACGCTCGGAGAACGGCTTGCCGATGCCCTTGAAGCCCTCCGGGAAGACGCCGACGACCTCGCCCTTGCGCAGCAGCCGGTCGGCGTCCTCGGGGCAGGCGAGCGTGTGCCCGGACTTGCGGGCCAGGTGCCCGAGCACCGGAAGCTGGTAGACCAGGTGCGCCCCGAGCAGGCGCAGCGGCCTGTCCAGCTCGTCGTGCACCGCGACCTGCAGCATCAGCGCGTCCATGGGCAGCGTGCCGGAGTGGTTGGCGACGATCAGCGCGCCCGCGTCGGCCGGCACGTTGCCGAGCCCGAGGGCCTCGACCCTGAACCAGTGCCGATAGAGCGGGCGCAGCGCCTCGATCAGCACGTTCTCGTTGAGATCGGGATCGAAGCCGAACTCGTCGACCTCGTATGCGCCGGTGACCCTGCGCCGCAGGAACGCGAACAGCTCGGCGAGCCGCTCGTCGGCCGTGCGTTCACCCGGGTTCTCATCCGTACGCCGGCCCTGGAAGTCGTCCATCAACGCCTCGTCACGAATTCGGCCGGACGACGGCGGCCAGCCAGTCGACCAGGGCACGCGGCAGGTCGCCGGGACCGCCGCGCGACCTGAGGAAGTCGTCGAACGCCGCGGCCGTGCTGTACTTGGGCCGCCAGCCGAGCTCGGCGGCGAGCCTGGTGGTGTCCACGGCCCTGCCGTGGCTCATGAGCGCGAGCTGCTCGGGCGAGAAGTCCACCAGCCGCGCGCCGCGGGCGAGCCCGCTGACGAAGCGGAAGGCGGGGGACGGCATGGGGATCACCGGGCGGCCCGTGCGCCGCGCGCACTGCGACAGCAGCAGCACGCCGTCGCCCGCGACGTTGAACACGCCCGGATGGTCGGCCCGCGCCGTACGGCACAGCACCTCGACGGCGTCGTCCTCGTGCACGAACTGCAGCCGGGGATCGAAGCCGAGCACGGTGGGCAGCACCGGCTGCGAGAAGTAGCTCGTCAGCGGTGATTCGACGTTCGGCCCCATGAGCGTTGCGAAGCGCAGCGTCGTCGTCGTCACGTCGGGCCGGCGCCGGGCGAAGCCCCGCACGTACGTCTCGACCTCGGTGGCGTCCCTGGCGAACCCGGAGTGCGATCCCTCGACGGGCTCGGTGTCCTCCGTGAACACGGCGGGAGCGTGCGGCGAGGAGCCGTACACGGCCGTGGTGGACCGCACGACCACCCGGCGCACCGTGGCGGAGCGCTGACACGCCGCGAGCAGCTGCATCGTCCCGATGACGTTGTGCTCCTTCATGGCCGGGCGGCCGCCGCCCGAGCCGCCCGCCCGGCCGCCGCCTCCGGGGCCGCTGACCAGGCTGAGGTGCACGACGGTGTCGACGTCGGCGTCCCTGATGACCTTGACCAGGTCGGGACTGCGCAACGCGACCCGGACGAACTCGGTGCGGCCGAGCACCGCGCCGTCCTCCCCGGCGGGGGATGGCGGCGGCGCAGTGTCCACGCCGATGACCCGGTCGATCTCCGGGTCGGCCGCGAGCGCGAGCGCAACACGAGCGCCGATGTGACCGGAGACACCGGTGACCAGCACAGTACGAGTCATCGACGCCTCGCCGGGGGTGTGCGTGTTCACGGTCGCCCGGTCCGTGAGGACCGGTGCGCGCTCCGTCTCGGCTACTTCTTGTTACGCCGCTGGATGCGGGTCTTCTTGAGCAGCTTGCGGTGCTTCTTCTTGGCCATACGCTTGCGGCGCTTCTTGATCACAGAGCCCACGGGACCCCCAGGTGAAGGTGTGACTGTCCAACCGGCGCGCGAGCGCACACCGGCTCAACAGACTACCGGCGATCCGTGGTAGATCGCTCCCCCGGGGGACCCCGCGTCGACCGGGAGTCGGCCACGCCGCCGTCAAGCGTGGTCGCCTGTGCCGTTCACCCTGCTTCGATGAACGCGTCCCGCAAGTAGTCGTGGACCGCCTGCTCGGGAACTCTGAAGGACCGGCCGACACGGATGGCCGGTAACTCTCCCGAGTGCACGAGCCGATACACGGTCATCTTGGACACCCGCATGACGGTCGCGACCTCGGCCACCGTCAAGAACTTCACCTCGCTGAGAGGTCTTTCGCCTGCACCCATCGGACGCCTCTTCCGCACGTGTTTCCGGGTTATCCCCACTGGTGCCATTGCTCACGCACGTGTACTGCCGTCAGCGTAAGTCCGGACTCCGAGTAGGCAAACCCCTCATTCCATCAGTCAACGGAGCCGTGTGCCGTCAAAATCGGGAAAGTCGCTGGCAGCAGCCGGGCCGTGCCCCTCGCCTCAATCTTGGAACGGACCAACTTCTCTCACATTAGAGTCGCCCAGACACACGAAAAAGTTGGCAAACCGGCGACCCAGAGGCGCAAAAACGGGCGCGAAATGCCCGGTTTTGGAGGTCCGGAAGGGATGTCAGAGGCTCCGGGCGACCCGATCGAGCAGGTACGCCGTCAGCGGAGCGTAGTAGCGCGGCAGCACATTGTCATCGAGGGGAACCGCCACGGCGATCTTGCCCTCGGCCTCGCCCACGAACAGCGCGGGGTCGTTGCTGTCGGCGAAGCCCACGGTCTCGACCCCGGCCTCGCCCGCGGCCCCGGCCCAGCCGTGATCGGCGATCACGAAGTCGGGCCGCTCCTCGGCGAGCATCGCCTCCATCGGCGCGGCCTCGTGGGTGTGCACGAACGTGCCCCGGTCCTCCAGCATCGCCACGCTGTCGAGGTAGCGGATCTGCCTGCGCCGGCCGAGACCGCCGACGTACGCCCAGCCCTCGGCCGGGGTGAGCAGGGTCGCGCCGCGCTCCGCGAGGAACCGCGCCACCGCGAGGTGGACGGTGAGCAGGCCGGTCGGGTGCCCGGTGGCGACCACGACCCGGGGCGCGCCGCGCCGCAGCACCTTGGCGATCCGATCGCCCATCTCCTCCACGGCGTCGATGGTCCGCTCGGGGTCGATGGTGTCGGGGCCCTCGCGGTGGCCGGGATCGGCGGTCACTCCCACCTTTTCGGACATGAGCGCCAGCACGTCGTGGTAGGACCACTCGCCCTCGAAGGTGAGCCCGAACAGGTAGTGCGGGTCGCGCAGCGCGAGCGACCGATAGTGGTCGAGGTTGTTCTCGCGGCTGGTCGCCACGTCGCCCGCGATGGCGGTCCGGACGAGGTGCTCGCGCAGCTCGGCCCGGGAGGGGGTTCGGGAGGCTCGGGAGGGTGGTGCGGTCACGACAGGTACAGCGCTCCTCGGCTCGGCATGATTCCGTACTGCTCAGGGCATGGGGTCCAGGCCGTGGAAGGGGAACACCGCCTTCCTGGTGGCGATGACGGCCCGGTCGATGGCGTCGGCTGGATCGTACCCTTCCGAAATGTCGCGCCATTGCGGGTGACGCCCGTCGGTCATGGTCAGGGGCGCCAGCTCCCCGGTGCGCTCCCGCACGTACGTCCGCCAGGTCTCCGGTGTGGCGGTCGACGGCTCCACGGGCCGCCCCAGCGCCTCGGCCATCAGGTGCGTCCACGCCCGCGGCACGACCTGGACCAGCTCGTATCCCCCGCCGCCCACCGCGATCCAGCGGCCACCGGCGGTCTCGTGGGCCAGCCGGTGCAGCGCGGCGTACGCCGTGCGCTGCCCGTCCACGCTCAGCATGAGATGGGCCAGCGGGTCGAGGGCGTGGCTGTCGCAGCCCTGCTGGGTGACCAGGATCTGCGGCGCGAAGGCGTGCAGCAGCGGCGGGACCACCGCGTGGAAGGCGCGCAGCCACCCGGCGTCGCCGCACCCGGCCGGCAGCGCCACGTTGACCGCGGTGCCTGCCGCGCCGGTCTCCTGCGGGAAGCCGGTGCCGGGAAACAGCGTGCGCGGGCTCTCGTGCAGGCTGATCGTGAGCACCCGCGGATCGTCGTAGAACGCCGCCTGCACGCCGTCGCCGTGGTGCACGTCCACGTCCACGTACGCGATCCTCGTCGCGCCCTGCGACAGCAGCCACGCGATGGCGACGGCCGGGTCGTTGTAGACGCAGAAGCCGCTGGCGGCGCCGGGCATGGCGTGGTGCAGGCCGCCCGCGATGTTGACCGCGTGCTCGGCCTCGCCGGTCCACACCAACCTGGCGGCGGCCAGCGTCGCGCCGGTGACCAGGGCGGACGCCTCGTGGACGCCCACGAAGGCGGGGTTGTCCTCGGTGCCGATCCCGTAGCGCAGGTCGGGGCGGCCGTCCTTGGAGACGTTCTTGACCGCCTCGATGTAGTCGCGGTTGTGCACCAGCGCGATCTCGTCCTCGGTGGCGGGGACGCACCCGGTCGTCTCGGTGCCGTCCAGCACGCCCAGGTCGCGGGCGAGCGCCATGGTGAGCTCCACGCGCACGGGCGCGAGCGGATGGCCGGGCCCGAAGTCGTACGAAACCAGAGCGTCGTCCCAGACGACCCGCACCGCCTGACTCATGCCGCGACGCTATCGCACATGCCGTCACCGGCGTCCAGGCGGGCATCACACGCCCGCTCAGTCCGTACGCAGGGCCACGACGGGATCGAGCCGGGCGGCCCGCCGGGCGGGGGCCACACCGAAGAAGACACCCACGGCCGCGGAGACCCCGAAGGCGAGCACGATCGACCACCAGGTGATCGACGCGGGCACCGGCGAGACCGCCTGGATCAGCAGCGCGCCGCCGACCCCGCCCAGGATGCCGATCACCCCGCCGATCGTGGTCAGCAGCACGGCCTCGATCAGGAACTGGCCGAGGATGTCGCGGCCCCGGGCGCCGAGCGCCTTGCGCAGGCCGATCTCCTTGGTGCGCTCCCTGACGCTCACCAGCATGATGTTGGACACCCCGACGCCGCCGACCAGCAGCGAGATGCCCGCGATGGCGGCCAGCACGCCGGTCAGCATGCCGAGGACCGTGCCGATCGTGCCGAGGAGCTGGGTCTGGGTGACGGCCGAGAACGTCTCGCCCGGATAGCGGGAGGCGAGGGCGGCCACGACCCGCTGCCGCAGCGGCTCGATCTCGTCCGGGCCGGAGGCGCCGATGGCGATGCCGTTGATCCTCGGCAGCCCGATCAGCCGCTGGGCGGTGGTGACCGGCAGATGCACCTCCTGGTCCCGCGCGACCCCGAACGTGGATCCGACGGTCTCGTAGACCCCGATCACCCGGAACCGCACCCCGGCGATCGTGACCTGGCGGCCGATCGGATCGACGTCCCCGAACAGCTTGGCCGCGACCTCCGAGCCGAGGATCACCACGCGCCGCCGGGTGTCCACGTCGGTCTCGGTCAGATAGCGGCCCCGGCGCAGCGGCCGGTCGAAGACGTGCGGCATGTTCTCGTCGGTGCCGGTGAGCGTGGCGAACACCTCCACGCGGCCCACCCGCACCGGCTCGCCGGAGTTCACCGCGACCGTCACCTTCGAGGGGTCGCCGACCACGCGGCGCACGTACGCGACGTCCGACAGGTCGAGGCGGCTCTGGGTGGGGGCCGCGCCGAGCCCCACCTGTCCGGGGACCACGAGGATGATGTTGCTGCCGAGCCCCGCGATCTCCTTCTCGACGGCGTTCTTGGCCCCGGTGCCGATGGCGACGAGGATCACGACCGACAGCACGCCGATGATCACGCCGAGCATGGTCAGCATGCTGCGCAGCCGGTTGACCCGCAGCGCCTCCACCGCCATCCGCAGCGCCTCGGCCGTCCTCATGACGCCGCCCTCATGTGTCGCGCTCGATCCGGCCGTCGCGTACGTGGATCTGGCGGCGGGCCCGGGCCGCGACGTCGGCGTCGTGGGTGACGAGGACGACGGCGACGCCGCCCTCGTTGAGCCGTTCGAGCAGGCCCATCACCTCCTCGCCGTTGCGGGTGTCGAGGTTGCCCGTGGGCTCGTCGGCCAGCAGCACCCGGGGATCGCCCACCAGCGCCCGGGCGATCGCCACCCGCTGCTGCTCGCCGCCGGACATCTGCGACGGCCGGTGGGTGAGCCGGTGGCCGAGCCCGACCGCCTCAAGCGCCGCCCTGGCCCGCTCCCTGCGTACGGCGCGGGACACGCCCCGGTAGACCAGCGGCAGCGCCACGTTGTCGAGCGCGGACGTGCGGGGCAGCAGGTGGAACGACTGGAACACGAAGCCGATCGCGCGGTTGCGCAGATCGGCCAGACGGACGTCGTCGAGCGTCGCGACGTCCACGCCGTTCACCCGCAGCGTGCCCGAGGTCGGCCGGTCGAGGCAGCCGAGCAGGTGCATGAGCGTGGACTTGCCCGAGCCCGACGGGCCCACGATCGCCGCGAACTCCCCCTGCCCGATGCGCAGGTCCACACCGCGCAGTGCGTCGACCTGCACGCCGCCGTCCAGCCGGTAGGAGCGGGTGAGGCCGACCGCCTCGAACGCCGGCGCCCCGGCCGCCCCCGGCTCCGCCGGTGCGCCGGCGCGCTCGTCGTGGTTCACGACAGCGTCTGGCCGGGGCGTACGGCGTCGGCGCCCTTGACCACCACCCGCTCACCGGGAGACACCCCGCTGAGGATCTCCACGACCGCGTCGCCCTGCGCGCCCAGCCGGACGACCCGCCGCTCGGCTCTGCCGTCGCGCACCGCCCACACGATCGACTCCCGGCCGCTCGTCACGATCGCCGACGCGGGCACGGCCGTGGCGTTCTCCGAGCGGCGTACGGTCAGCCGCACCACGGCGCTCATCCCCGGCTTGGGCGCGGGGGCCGCGCCGCCGTCGTCGTAGGCGCCCCGGCCCAGGCGCAGCCGTACGGGATAGCTGACCCCGCCGGTCGCGCCCTCCTTGGGGGTGACCCCCACGCCCGTCACGGTGGCGATGTAGGTCGCGCCGGTCACCGCGTCGAACTCGACGTCGGCCGGGGTGCCCTCGCGCACGAGCAGCACGTCGGTCTCGTCCACGTCGGCCGACAACGTGAGCACCGACACGTCGGTCACGGTGACGATCGGGTCTCCGGCGGCCACCGGGACACCGGTGGCGATCGTCCCGCCGGAACGGCCCGCGGGTGCGGCCGCGGCCGCACCCGCCTGGCCCGCCAGACCGGCGGGCAGCTGTGAGACCAGCGCGCCGAGACCGGCCGCGCCCCCGGTGGAGGACGCCCCGCCCAGGGTGACCACGCCGCCGAACGGCGCCCTGACGACCAGGGCGTCCACGGTCTGCTCGGCCGCGCGCACGGCCGCCTTGGTCTGCGACCTCGACGCGGCCCGCAGCGACGCCATCGACGCGCTCAGCCCGCTGATCCCGGCGCTCATCTGGCCGCTGACCTGCGACAGGCTCTGGCCGATCGCCCGGGTGAGCCCGTCGAGCCCCTCGCCGAGCGCCCGCCGCTGGGCCCGCTGCCGCTTCTCGGCGGTGTCGATGGCGGCCAGCAGCCGGGCCCTGGCCCCGCGGTCGCCGATCGATTTTGCCGCCTTCCTGGCCTGGGCGAACGACCGGGCGACGTGTGCGTCGAGCGAGCTCGGCAGCCGCAGGCTCGGCAGCCGTACGCTCACCGGGGCGCCGCCGCCGAAGGAGACGGGCTTGGCGGCCTGCCGGTCTGCCTCACGCGCGGCCGAGAGCTGCTGCTTCGCCTGAGGAGAGCTGATCCTGGCGAGGACCTGGCCCTTCTTCACCGTGTCGCCGTCCTGGACGTACAGGCGGGCGATCGTGCCGGACGCGGGGGCGGTCAGGGTGGCCGTCGCACGCGCGCCCACCGTCGCGGGGGCCTCGACGACCTCGCTGACGGTGGTCCTCGTGACCTCGGCCACGGCGGCCTTCTGCGGTTCGGACGACGTGCACCCGGCGGCGAGCAGGACGGCGATGAGCGGGACGACCACGCGACGACACGTCACGCGCCAATCGTAAAGCGGTGGTCATCTTCCGTCCCGGGAATGCCGGTCGTCACAGGGCAAACTGCGGCAACCGGCACAGCCGCTCGCGAACCGGACGCCGCGTCAGCCGGCGGCGAGACGGCGGCTGCGCTCGCAGGCCGCCTCGATCGCGTCGAGGAACGCGGCCCGCACCTTGTGGCGCTCCAGCTCGGCGATGGCGGAGATCGTGGTGCCTCCGGGCGACGTCACGGCCTCGCGCAGGATCACCGGGTGCTCCCCGGAGTCGCGCAGCATGATCGCTGCGCCGACGATCGACTGGGTGACCATGTCGAGGGCCGCGGCGCGCGGCATGCCCAGCAGGATCCCGGCGTCGACCATGGCCTCGACCAGGTAGAAGAAGTACGCCGGACCGCTGCCGGACAGCGCGGTGGCGGCGTCCTGCTGCGACTCGGGGATGCGCAGCACCTTCCCCACCGGGCTGAGCAGCTCCTCGGTGCGCTTCAGGTGCTCCTCGGAGGCGTGCGCCCCGGCCGAGATGACGCTCATGGCCTCGTCCACCAGGACGGGCGTGTTGGACATGACGCGGACGACCGCCACGCCGTCCGCGAGCCGCGCCTCCACGAACGCGGTCGTGATGCCGGCGGCCACCGAGATCACCAGCCGATCGGCGGCCACATACGGGGAGATCTCGGTCAGCAGCGCGTTCATGTCCTGCGGCTTGACCGCGAGGATCAGCGTGTCGGCCAGCTTGGCCGCCTCTGCGTTGCCCGCGACCCGGACGCCATAGCGCTCGCGCAGCGCCTCGGCCCGCTCGGGCCTGCGGGCCGTCGCCACGATCTCGTCGGGCCCCAGACCTGCGCGTACGAGCCCGGAGAGCAGGGCCTCGCCCATCTTTCCTGTCCCGAGAATCGCGATCATTCCTGCACCTCTTCTGGGCTTCGCCGGGATCTCCCCGCAGCTTACCGACCCTGCCGTACGGAGCCGAACGCGATGGGCCGGCCCGGAGGGTCAGTTCCAGTGGCCCGCGGCGGCGGTCTCGGCGACGTATTCCTCGAACCGCCGGGGCGGCCTGCCGAGGGCCTGCTCCACGCCGTCGGAGGGCGCGGCGCCCTGCCCGTCGCGGATGTCCACGAGGAGACCGGTGAGCAGCCGCGCGGCCTCGGGCGGGACGCCGTTCGCGACCTGGCGTTCCACGAAGGTCTCGGGGGCGACGTCGACGTGCCGGATCGTGCGCCCCGTGGCACTGCCGATGAGATCGGCCGCCTCTCCGAAGGAGACGGCCCGCGGGCCGGTGAGGTGATAGATCCGGCCGCTGTGCCGCTCGTCGGTCAGCGCCGCCGCGGCGACCTCGGCGATGTCCTCGGCGTCCACGAACGGCGTACGCCCGTCTCCGGTGGGCAGGCGCGTTGAGCCCGATTCCCGAGACGTACGGCCGACGTGCAGGGGGTCGCGCAGGGGACTCGGCCAGGGGGTTCGGCCAGGGGCTGCGCTCAGGAGGTCCGGCGGCGCAGCGTGGCGGCGCCGAGCAGCAGTGCCAGCACTGCCGACCCCGCCACCACGACGACGTCGCGCCAGAACTCGCCGCTCGGATCGGTGTCCGCGACCGCGTGCGCCATCGCCTCGATCGCGTACGACATGGGCAGGACGTTCGAGATCCACTCCAGCACGGTCGCCATCTGCCCGCGCGGCACGAGGATCCCGCCGAGCAGGATCTGGGGGATCATCACGATCGGCATGAACTGCACGGCCTGGAACTCCGTGCGGGCGAACGCGCTGCACAGCAGGCCGAGCGCGGTGCCGAGCAGGGCGTTGAGCAGGGCCACGAGCACCAGCGGCCACAGCGGGCCGGGCAGGTCGAGGCCCAGCCAGGTGAGGGAGACGGTCAGCGCCAGCGCCACCTGGACACACGCCGCCAGCCCGAACGCGAGGCCATAGCCGAGGAGGAGGTCGAGCCGTCCGAGCGGCATCGCCATGAGCCGCTCAAGCGTGCCCGACGTGCGCTCGCGCAGCGTCCCGATCGAGGTGATGAGGAACATCACCAGGAAGGGGAAGACGCACAGCAGGATCGGCGACCAGTGGCCGAACGCGCGCTCGTCGTCCATCACGTAGTAGAGCAGGATCATCACCAGTGTCGGCACCAGGACCATGAGCGCGACCGTCCGCCGGTCGTGGCGAAGCTGGGTCATGATCCGCCTGGCGGTGGCAAAAGTGATCGCGAAGCTCATGCCGACTCCTCGCCTTCGGCTCGGAGCGAGGTCGTGCCGGAGGCGCGCGGGGAGGTCGTGCCGGAGGCGCGCAGGGAGGTCGTGCCGGAGGCGCGCAGGAGACCGCCGCGCCGGACGCCGCGTCTGTCGATTCGCTCGCGAAGCGCGTTCATGCCGCCGCCCTCTCTTCGATCAGGCGCAGGAACGCCTCCTCCAGGTCGGTCGTACGCGTGTGGTCGCGCAGGGCGCCGGGGGTGTCGTCGGCGAGGATCTTCCCCTCACGCAGCACGATCAGCCGCTCGCACCGCGCGGCCTCGTCCATGACGTGGCTGGAGACCAGGATCGTGGTGCCGCCCTCCGCGAGGCGGTTGAAGAGCGTCCACAGCTCCTGCCGCAGCACGGGGTCGAGCCCGACCGTCGGCTCGTCGAGCACGAGCAGCTCCGGACGGCCGAGCAGGGCCACGGCGAGCCCGGCGCGGCCCAGCTGACCGCCCGAGAGCGTGGACGCGAGCTGGTGGGCGGCCCCGGAGAGCCCCACCTCCGCGAGCACCCGCTCGGGGTCGTCCTTCGGCGCGCCGAGCACGGCGGCGAAGTAGCGCAGGTTCTCCAGCACGGTCAGGTCCCGGTAGACCGCCGGGCTCTGCGTCGAGTAGCCGATCCTGCGGCGCAGGCCCGCGCTCCCGGCCGGCTCGCCGAGCACGCTCACCTCGCCGCCGGACACGACCTGGACGCCCACGATCGCCCGCATGAGCGTCGTCTTGCCGCAGCCGCTCGGCCCGAGCAGGCCGGTGACCTGCCCTCGCGGCACCTCGAAGGTCAGGCCGTGCAGGACCTCGGCCCCGCCCCTGACCACCCGCAGATCCCGTACGGCGATCACGGGATCCGATAAATTCATCATGTGATGAATTTAAACCCGCGGCAAAGGGCCGTCAATGCGTCCATCGCGGTGACATTCCGGCCCCCGCGGCGCGCACCGACCGCGAAAAGCGATTTGTCCGAGGGTGCGCCGCATGGGTAACTTCACGCCCCATGACCCCGACTCTGCGGACCGAGCGCCTGCTGCTGGAGCCGTACGTCCCCGAAGACGAGGACGACTTCGTCACCCTGTTCCTGGACGGGCGGGTGTCGCGGTGGATGGGCGACGGTCCCGCCCCCGAGGCGGACTACCGCGCCCTGTTCGGGCGGATCTTCACGAAGGTCTACGCCCAGGAGCTGTTCGACGTCTGGGCCGTGCGCCGGGACGGCCGCTTCGCCGGGCACGCCGAGATCAAGCCGGCGAAGGTGGCGGACGGCTACGAGATCATCTACGCCCTGGCCCCCGGCATGTGGGGATCCGGCCTGGGGAGAGAACTGGCCGGGGCGATCGTCGCCTACGGCTTCGACACCCTGGGGCTCACCGAGGTGTACGCCACCGTGGCGGCGCCGAACACCGCCTCGCTGGCCGTGCTGAACGGGATCGGCTTCGAGCACGTGCGGGACGTGACCGAGGACGACGGAGGCGTCACCCACGTGCTGAGGCGCAGCCGGGCCACAGGGTGAACCGGTCGCTCCGCACAGCCGTGTATGGGGCATGAGAAAGCTCTGGCTCGTGGCCCTCCTGTTCCTGGCGGTCGCCTGCGGAGGGACCTCCTCCACCTCGGCCTCACCCGAGCAGCCGGACGGCTCTCCCACCGGGACCGATGCCGATCAGGCCGTCAGCGTGCCGGCCGCGCCTGCCGCGCCGTCCGGCGCGCCGAGCGGCACCCCGTCTCCCGTGGCCCCGGCCGGGCCCACGCTGCACCCGCGCAAGGTGCCGTGGGAGAGCGCCACCCCCACCGACGACGGCAGGGCCCTCGACATCGTGTGGTGGTCCGGAGTGGAGCCCTGCAACGTGCTCGACCACGTCGAGGTGACCGAGACCGCGCGCGAGGTCACCGTCACCCTGTACGAGGGACAGGACCGGCGCTCGCCCGACGCCGTCTGCATCGCGATCGCGATCCTCAAGACCACGAAAGTGCAGCTCAAGGCCCCGCTCGGCGACCGGAAGGTCGTGGACGGCGCGAAGTAGAGAGGACAGACCGTACGAGTTCCCGGCCACGGGATGAAATCCGCGCGCTCCAGGGTTGAGCCACATAGACTCAAGACGATTGACAGACCCCTCGGCGGGGCTAGTATTTGAGTCTGACCGACTCAACTTTGACTACAAGGACGTACTCATGGCACGTGCGGTAGGTATCGACCTGGGGACGACCAACTCCGTCGTCTCGATCCTCGAGGGCGGCGAGCCCACGGTCATCGCGAACGCTCAGGGCTCGCGGACCACGCCGTCCGTGGTCGCGTTCGCGAAGAACGGCGAGGTTCTCGTCGGCGAGGTCGCCAAGCGGCAGGCGGTGACCAACGTCGACAGGACCATCCGCTCGGTCAAGCGCCACATGGGCACGAACTGGTCGATCGAGATCGACGGCAAGAAGTTCACGCCCCAGCAGATCAGCGCGTTCGTCCTGCAGAAGCTCAAGCAGGACGCCGAGGCGTACCTGGGCGAGAAGATCACCGACGCGGTGATCACCGTTCCGGCGTACTTCAACGACGCCCAGCGGCAGGCCACCAAGGAGGCCGGTCAGATCGCGGGCCTCAACGTGCTGCGCATCATCAACGAGCCCACCTCCGCGGCCCTGGCCTACGGCCTCGACAAGGAGAAGGACCAGACCATCCTGGTCTTCGACCTCGGCGGCGGCACCTTCGACGTGTCCCTGCTCGACGTCGGCCAGGAGGACGGGCACGGGTTCGTCGAGGTCAAGGCCACCAGCGGTGACAACCACCTCGGCGGCGACGACTGGGACCAGCGGGTCGTCGACGAGCTGGTGACCCGTTTCAAGAACGCGCACGGCGTCGACCTGGCCAAGGACAAGATGGCCCTCCAGCGTCTGCGCGAGGCGGCCGAGAAGGCCAAGATCGAGCTGTCGGCCCAGACCGAGACGACGATCAACCTGCCCTACATCACCGCCTCCTCCGAGGGCCCGCTGCACCTGGAGGAGAAGCTGACCCGGGCGGAGTTCCAGCGGATCACCGCCGACCTGCTCGAGCGCTGCAAGGGCCCGTTCCACCAGGTCATCAAGGACGCGGGGATCAAGGTCTCCGACATCGCCCACGTGGTCCTGGTCGGCGGTTCCACCCGCATGCCGGCCGTGTCGGAGCTGGTCAAGGAGCTGACGGGCGGCAAGGAGCCCAACAAGGGCGTGAACCCGGACGAGGTCGTCGCCATCGGCGCCGCGCTCCAGGCCGGTGTCCTCAAGGGCGAGGTCAAGGACGTCCTGCTGCTCGACGTCACCCCGCTCAGCCTGGGCATCGAGACCAAGGGCGGGATCTTCACCAAGATCATCGAGCGCAACACGACGATCCCGACCAAGCGCTCGGAGGTCTTCACCACGGCCGAGGACAACCAGCCGTCGGTGCAGATCCAGGTCTACCAGGGCGAGCGCGAGATCGCGGCGTACAACAAGAAGCTGGCCACCTTCGAGCTGACCGGCATCGCCCCGGCCCCGCGCGGCATCCCGCAGATCGAGGTCACCTTCGACATCGACGCGAACGGCATCGTGAACGTGTCGGCGAAGGACCTCGGCACGGGCAAGGAGCAGTCGATGACCATCACCGGCGGCTCGGCCCTCGGCAAGGAGGACATCGAGCGCATGATGCGCGAGGCGGAGTCCTACGCCGAGGAGGACAAGCGGCGTCGTGAGGAGGCCGAGGTCCGCAACAACGCGGACGCGCTGGCCTACCAGACGGAGAAGTTCCTCCGCGAGAACGACGAGAAGGTCCCGGCCGACGTCAAGACCGAGGTCAACGACTCGCTCGCCGAGCTGAAGAAGGCGCTGGAGGGCACCGACATCCCGGCCATCCGCACCGCCGCCGAGAAGCTCGCCACGGTCAGCCAGAAGATGGGCTCGGCCATCTACGCCCAGTCGCAGGCCGGCGCCGAGGGCGCCGCGCCCGGTGCGGACGCCGAGGGCGCCCAGGCGAAGGCCGACGAAGACGTGGTCGAGGCCGAGATCGTCGATGACGAGCGGGAGGGCGGCCGCAAGTGAGCCCGCGCGAGAACGGCTCCGAGGAGGAGCCGGTGATCCGCGACAACCGCAAGATCGACCCGGAGACCGGCAAGGCCCGCGAGTCCGCCGGGGAGGCCCCCGAGGCCGCCCCCGCGGACCAGGGCACGCAGGTGGCGGCGCCGGCCGAGGGGTCCGCGTCGGACCTGCTCGCCGAGCGCACCGCCGACCTGCAGCGGCTCCAGGCGGAGTTCAGCAACTACCGCAAGCGGGTCGAACGCGATCGGATCGCCGTCAGGGAACAGGCCGTCGCGAGCGTGCTCACCGAGCTGCTGCCGGTGCTCGACGACATCGGGCGCGCCCGCGACCACGGCGAGCTCACCGGCGGGTTCGCGAAGGTGAGCGAGTCGCTGGAGGCGGCCGTCGCCAAGCTGGGCCTGACCTCGTACGGCGCGAAGGGCGACCCCTTCGACCCGACCGTGCACGAGGCCCTGCTGCACAGCTACTCGGCGGAGGTGACCGAGGCGACGTGCGTCGAGATCCTCCAGCCGGGCTACCGGATCAACGACCGGATCCTGCGCGCCGCCCGCGTGGCCGTCGCGGAGCCGAGCGAGGAGGCCGCGGCGCCGGAGGAGACGGCGGCGGACTCCGGCGAGTCCGGCGAACCGGACGAGAACTGAAACCGCGGAGTCTCTCCCGATCGGCGAAGATCGGGAGAGACCCGCGAGGGCTGCCCGTGACGACACCCTCGGGGGCCTGCGCGGAAACACCGATTCACTCCCCTTTCGTGCGAAGGAAGCGATAGATGAGCACCAAGGACTACTTGGAAAAGGACTACTACGCCGTCCTTGGTGTGCCCAAGACCGCGAGCGCCGACGAGATCAAGAAGGCGTACCGCAAGCTCGCCCGCAAGTACCACCCCGACGCCAACCCGGGCAACAAGGAGACCGAGGAGAAGTTCAAGGAGGTCTCCGAGGCCTACGACGTGCTCTCCGACGTCAAGCGGCGCAAGGAGTACGACGAGGCGCGCACGCTGTTCGGGTCGGGCGTCGGCGGCTTCGCGGGAGCGGGGGGCCCGCGCGGCACCGGCGGCGGCTTCAACTTCGACCTCGGCGACCTGTTCGGCGGCTCGGGGTCGGGCGACCGGATCGGGGACCTGTTCGGGGGGCTGTTCAACCGGGGCGGAGCGGGCACGCGCACGACCACTGCCCGGCCACGGCGCGGCCAGGACGTCGAGTCGGAGGTGACGCTGACCTTCGGCGAGGCGGTCGACGGCAGCACCGTGTCCCTCCGGCTCACCAGTTCGGCCGCCTGCACCGCCTGCGGCGGCACGGGGGCGAAGGCGGGCACCACGCCACGGGTGTGCCCGACCTGCGAGGGAACCGGGGCGGCCAGCCGCAACCTCGGCAACTTCGCCTTCTCAGAGCCGTGCCGCGACTGCCGCGGCCGGGGCCTGGTGGTCGACGACCCCTGCCCCGTCTGCGAGGGCAGCGGGCGCGGCAAGAGCACCCGTACGATCCAGGCCCGCATCCCCGCCGGGGTCGGCGACGGCCAGCGCATCAGGATCAAGGGCAAGGGCGCGCCCGGTGAGAACGGCGGCCCGGCCGGCGATCTCTATGTGCTGGTCCACGTCAAACCGCACCCCGTGTTCGGGCGCAGCGGCGAGAACCTGACCGTCACGGTCCCCGTCACCTTCCCCGAGGCCGCGCTCGGCGCCGAGATCAAGGTGCCGACGCTCCGGGGGATGCCGGTGACCCTGCGCATCCCGGAGGGAACGCCCAACGGGCGCACGTTCCGGGTGCGCGGCCGTGGGGTCCCCCGCAAGGACGGCACGAAGGGCGACCTGCTGGTCACCGTCCAGGTCACGGTGCCCCAGCACCTCGACGACAAGGCCCGCGCGGCCCTTGAGGAGTTCAGGAACGCCACAGAGGGCCAGGACCTTCGCGAAGAGCTGATCAAGCAGGCCAGAAGCGAGTGAGCCGATGGATGCCAGGTTTTTCGACATCTCCGATGACACCCCCGTCTATGTGATCTCCGTAGCCGCCCAGCTGTCGGGGCTGCACCCGCAGACGCTGCGCCAGTACGACCGGCTCGGGCTCGTGAGCCCCGGCCGTACGGCGGGGCGGGGACGGCTGTACTCGACACGGGACATCGTGCTTCTGCGCGAGGTCCAGCGGCTCTCCCAGGAGCACGGCATCAACCTCGCCGGCATCAAGCGCATCCTCGAACTCGAAACCGAGAACATGCGCCTGCGCGAGGAGGTCACCCGGCTCAGGGGTGAGCTCACCATGCTGCGGGCACTGGTCCGCTACGAACTGCCACCGGCCTGACCGGCGAAACGAGGCATTCACATATGGACTACAAGTTCACCCAGAAGAGCCAGGAGGCCCTGTCCGCGGCCGTCCGGCGCGCCGCGGCCGACGGCAACCCCGAGGTCGCGCCCGCCCACCTGCTGACGACCCTGCTCGCGCAGAACGGCGGCATCGCCGGGTCGCTGCTGCAGGCCGTCGGCGCGGACCCGCGGCACCTGCGCGCCCAGGCCGAGGAGCTGCTCGACCGGCTGCCGAAGGCGCAGGGCTCCACGGTGAGCGCGCCGTCCAGCTCTCGTCAGCTGCTGACCGTGCTCAACACCGCGGCGCAGCGGGCCAAGCAGCTCGAAGACGAGTACGTCTCGACCGAGCACCTGCTCGTCGGGCTCGCCACCGACGGCGGGCAGGTCGCCGATCTGCTGAAAACCGCGGGCGCCACGCCCAACGCGCTGCTGGAGGCGTTCGAGAAGGTCCGCGGGCACGCGCGGGTGACCAGCGAGACCCCGGAGGACACCTACCAGGCGCTGGAGAAGTACGGCGTCGACCTCACCGAGCGGGCGCGTTCCGGCAAGCTCGACCCGGTGATCGGCCGCGACAGCGAGATCCGCCGGGTCGTCCAGGTGCTGTCGCGCCGCACCAAGAACAACCCCGTGCTGATCGGCGAGCCCGGCGTCGGCAAGACCGCCGTGGTCGAGGGCCTCGCCCAGCGGATCGTCGCGGGCGACGTGCCCGAAAGCCTGCGCAACAAGCGCCTGGTCGCGCTCGACCTCGGCGCGATGGTCGCGGGCGCGAAATACCGCGGTGAGTTCGAGGAACGCCTCAAGGCCGTGCTCAACGAGATCAAGGAGAGCGACGGCCAGATCGTCACGTTCATCGACGAGCTGCACACGATGGTCGGCGCGGGCGCCGCCGAGGGCGCGATGGACGCCGGCAACATGCTCAAGCCCATGCTGGCCCGCGGCGAGCTGCGCATGATCGGCGCCACCACGCTCGACGAGTATCGCGAGCGCATCGAGAAGGATCCGGCGCTGGAGCGGCGGTTCCAGCAGGTCTACGTCGGCGAGCCGACGGTCGAGGACACGATCGCGATCCTGCGCGGGCTCAAGGGCCGCTACGAGGCGCACCACCAGGTGCAGATCTCCGACAGCGCCCTGGTCGCCGCCGCGACGCTGTCCGACCGCTACATCACCGCGCGGTTCCTGCCCGACAAGGCCATCGACCTGGTCGACGAGTCGATGTCGCGGCTGCGCATGGAGATCGACTCGCGGCCGGTGGAGATCGACCAGCTCCAGCGGATCGTCGACCGGCTGAAGATGGAGGAGCTCGCGCTCGCCAAGGAGACCGACGAGGCCAGCCGGCAGCGCCTGGAGAAGCTCCGCGAGGAGCTGGCCAACCGCCAGGAGGACCTCAACGCCCTGGTCAGCCGCTGGGAGCACGAGAAGGCCGGGCTCAACAAGGTCGGCGAGCTGAAAAAGCAGCTCGACGAGGCGCGCAGCGCGGCCGAGCGGGCCCAGCGCGACGGCGACTTCGAGGCGGCCTCCCGGCTCATGTACGGCGACGTGCCGCGGCTGGAGAAGGAGCTCGCCGAGGCCACCAAGGCGGCCGAGAAGGTGGAGGCCGAGGCCGAGCCGATGGTCAAGGAGGAGGTCGGGCCCGACGACATCGCCGAGGTCATCTCCTCGTGGACGGGCATCCCGGCGGGCCGGCTGCTGGAGGGCGAGACCGCCAAGCTGCTGCGCATGGAAGACGAGCTGGGCAAGCGCCTGATCGGCCAGCAGCAGGCCGTCCAGGCCGTCTCCGACGCCGTACGGCGGGCCCGGGCCGGCATCTCCGACCCCGATCGGCCGACCGGCTCGTTCCTCTTCCTCGGCCCCACGGGCGTCGGCAAGACCGAGCTGGCCAAGGCGCTCGCCGAGTTCCTGTTCGACGACGAGCGGGCCATGACCCGCATCGACATGAGCGAGTACGGCGAGAAGCACAGCGTGGCCCGGCTGGTCGGCGCGCCGCCCGGATATGTCGGCTACGAGGAGGGCGGCCAGCTCACCGAGGCCGTACGCCGCAGGCCCTACACCGTCGTGCTGCTCGACGAGGTCGAGAAGGCTCATCCCGAGGTCTTCGACATCCTGCTGCAGGTGCTCGACGACGGCCGGCTCACCGACGGGCAGGGCCGTACGGTCGACTTCCGCAACACGATCCTGATCCTCACCTCGAACATCGGCTCGCAGTTCCTCGTGGACCCCACGATGGAGAGCGCGGCCAAGCGCGAGGCGGTGATGAACGCGGTGCGGGGGTCGTTCAAGCCCGAGTTCCTCAACCGGCTCGACGACATCATCGTGTTCGACGCGCTCGGCACCGAGGAGCTGTCGCAGATCGTGGACCTGCAGGTCGCCCGGCTCGCCCGGCGCCTGTCCGACCGGCGGCTGACGCTGACCGTCACCCCCGCCGCCCGTGACTGGCTCGCGCTGACCGGCTACGACCCGTTGTACGGCGCGCGCCCGCTGCGCCGCCTGATCCAGACGGCCATCGGCGACAAGCTCGCCAAGGAGCTGCTGTCGGGGGCCATCCGGGACGGCGACGAGGTAATCGTCGACTTTGACGAGGCAGGGGACACGTTGACGATCCGGCCCTCTCGGTAAGGTCTTTCCCACCATTGAGGCAAGCGCGCCCCGCCCTATCCCCTCGCTGCTACGTTCGGCGTTCGTCGGACTACCGTACGCGATCAGGGGGACGTGGATGTCCAGGACATCACGAAGTATTCGAGGACGGTGCGTCGCACTCGCGGCGGTCACCGCCGGAGTGAGCTGGTTCGCCGGGGGCCCGGCGATGGCGAAGGACGGCGCGCTCGCCGACGCCTGCCGGGCCCAGGCCCACAACATGACGGCACGCGGCGTCACCGGCCATGACGTCACCGGCCGCGACCTCACGAGCGGGCTGACCAGCCTTCCGGCGGCGGGCGTGCTGAGCATCGCCGACGCGGCCGGGGCGGCGGCAGGGCAGGGACACAACTCGCTCCCCACCGGCTCCGCCACGGTCGCCCGCACCCTCCCGGCGCCCGCGGCGCTGCCGGCCGTGCCCGGCCCCCGTACGCTGCCGAACACGGCAACCGGCGCCACGGCGGCACTGCCCGCACCGGCGAGCGCCACGAAGACGCTTCCCACCGACGCCACCACCCTCTCGGCGCCCGCGAAGGCGGTCACCGCACCGGTGCACGGCGCCGCGGCCGGCGCAGCGGCCGTCGCCGACCGCCGCGCGGCCGCCGTGCCCGCGACCGACGCCAATAGCCTGTTCCCGGTCAGGAGCGCCGTGCCCCTCCTCGCCACCGCCCCCGCCAAGCCCAGCGCCGCGAACGGCTGCGCGCAGCAGGCGCTGCGGACCGCGCCGGCCGCCCGGGAGCGGGAGCACCCCGTCGCGCAGGGGCACCCGAAGAAGAGCCACCGCAATCCCAAGCCGCAGGACCAGCAGGCGGGCGCGAACTCCCGCGGCTCGGCGCCCCAGCAGCCGGGAACACAGCAGCCGGGCACGCAGAAGCCCGGGTCCCAGCAGGCCGGGACCCAGAAGGCCGGAGCGCAGAAGCCGGGGCAGCGGCCGGAGGGGCGCAACCAGGGCAACCAGGGCAACCAGGGCGCACCGGGCTCACAGGGCGCTCTCGCACCCCAGGGCGTGTCCCACAGCACCAGCTCGCAGAGCGGCGCCTCGAGCCAGGAGCAGATCACCAAGACCTTCCCGGTGAAGGACCGCCGCCACCGCAAGGCGCACCACCCCCGCAAGCAGCCGGGCGCCGCCGCTCCCGCCCAGGCCGCCAACCAGGCGGGTCAGGCCGGGCGGCCCATGCCCGGCACGCGCAACACCGCCCTGGCCGAGGGCGAGCGCGTCAAGAAGGCCAAGGACAAGCGTCAGCGCGACGACGCCGCGCGCGGACGGGGGCCCGCCGTGGGCGTGGCGCCCGACCTGGCGGACGGCCGGCACGTGCCGCGGCTGCGTCCGCGCGAGTACCCCAGGGCGGCGTCGCACCAGCCGAACGGTGACATCACCGCCCCGGCCGCCCTCGCCAAGGTGACGGGCACGAACGCGGTGACCGACTTCGCCGCCACGACCGGCAAGAAGCTCCTGCCGTAGCCCTCGCCGTACGACGCTTAAGGACGGCGGCCTCGCGGCAGCGCAATCCTCGTCCGCGCGACCCACGTCCGCGCGACCGAAGACCGCGCGACCGAAGACCGCGCAAGCGCGGACACTGAAACGAAAACACCAGAACGAAGACGCTGCGACCGCAGACGCCGTGACCAAGGGGCCGTGACGCACGGCCCCTTTTCACATGCCTGCTGCACTTTTCCCATGCCTGCTGCACGAGCCCGACTACACGTGGCCCGGCTACACATGGCCCGGCTACACATGGCCCGGCTTCACGTGGCCCGACTGCACATGCCCCCCACCTGGACATGCACCCCACCTGGACATGCCCCGACCTCGCCTGCCCTCTACTGCGCACGTCCCGGTCGCGCATGCCCCGCCCGGCTTCACCTGGCCGGCTGCACATGCCTCCACCTGCACAAGGCCCCACTTGGACACGCCCTCCGCGTACCCTCCCGAAACCGATCCACAGGTCCTGAGCATTGCTCGCACATGGCCCCCAACTGGACATGGCTGAGTGTGCATGCGCCGCGCCGGCTGCCGTTCGTCACCGCCGGCGGCCCGCAGCGATGGCCGGGGCGCCGGAAGGGCTCAGCGGGAGACGTCGAGAAGGGCGTCGAGGTCGTCCTCGGGCAGGCCGAGATCGACCCGGATGCGATAGCGGGTGCGCAGCAGCGAGTCGCGGATGCCCGACCCCGTCGCGCCGCACGCGCGGATGCCGTCGGTGGCCCACCCGTGCGCCGCGTCGAGATCGCCGTACGCCATGAGCGTCTCGGCGATGGTCAGCGCGGTGGCCGGGTTCCAGTCCCCCGACCTGACGGCGGCGATCACCGCCCTGGCCTCCTCGGGCCGGTCGAGCTCGAACAGTGTGTCGGCGATTCCCGCCCGCGGGTCCACCGGCACCTCCCCGCCGTCCTCCAGAGCGCTCTGGTAGCGGTCGAGGGCGGTGGCGAGCTGACCGGCCGAGCGCCACTCCTCCGCGGCGAGCACAAGGATCGCCGCTCTGGACATCTCTCCCGACTCGTACCCCTGGGCCAGCGCGTCGAGGCGGCGGGCGAGGGCACCGTGGTCATCGAGCAGCAGAGCCTGTTCGAGCAGTCGGTCCACCTGCTCATTTGTCACATGTGCCACAGAGCCGAGGCTACCGATCCCGGCCTGTTTTCGCAGGACAACACCAGGCATTGCCGAAGCAACGATTAGTACACGTTTGACTACTATCCGCTTTTCCTGGCAGATAGTCGGGCATATCGCTCCATGCCTGTGCCAACCGAAGCTCGGCGAGGAGCGTTACAGCATGTCCAAGCGGGTGATATTGACTCTCGCCTCCACAACGGTGCTCGCCGCCCTGGTTCCGGGTTTCGCCGGCTTCGTCACGGCCCAGTACGAGGCGCTCGACCAGGCCCGCGCCGAACTGGCCCGGCTGCAGGCGAAGCTGCAGATGATGGAGCTGAGAGTCGAGCCGGCGGCGAGCCTGCGATGCCGCGACGACGCGGCCGGGAAGAAACAGCCGCGCCTGACGGACGAGGACGACACGCGGCAGCTGTCGATACCGCCGCGCACCCGCACCAGGTCGTGGCAGAACACCGCCTACGTCCAGGGCACCGGGCCGGGGCTGTGGCCCTCGATCGGCGTCCCCCACGCCATACCCGGCCCGCATGCGCCGGACGGCCCCCACGCGCCGGACGGCCCGCACGCGCCCGACGGTCCCCACGGGCCGGACGGTCCCCACGCGCCGGATGGTCCGCACCGCCCCCACGAGTGACCCGCTCCGCCCGCCTGATGCTCCCACCATGGTCACCGAGGCGAAAGGAGCGCGCAATGACCCACCCGGCGCAGTGACCGAACCGGCCGGGGCCCCTGGACACCCCGCTTGGGCGTCAGCCGCGCCGTGAGACGGCGGAGGCGAGCTGGCGGGACAGATAACCGCGGACGAGCTGTTTGGCCTCGGCCACGATTCCGGGGTCGCCGTGCGGGTCGTGCCGGAAGGCGAGCTTCAGCACCGCGTCCCCGGCCTCGACGGCGACGAGAATGGCACGATCCAAATCCTCGCTGTCTGCCAGTCCGAATTCGGCGAACAACAACGCGCGCAGCCGTCCGGCGATCACGGTGTTGTTGTCGGACACGGAGTCGAGAAGATCAAGGTCGAAGACCTCGCCGAAGTGCAGCGAGCGGAACCCCGGCACGCTGCGGTGCATCTCGACGTACTCGTCGATGATGGCGTCGACGGCGTCCCACCAGCCGGTGTAGTCCTCCATCATGAAGCGACGCCCGACCCGCGCGACGAACAGCTCGACGTTGCGCCGCGTCAGGGCCTGGCTGAGCGCCCGCTTGTCCGGGAAGAACTGGTAGACCGAGCCGATCGCCACTCCGGCACGCTCGGCCACCCGGGTGGTCGTCAGCGCGTCATACCCTCCCTCGTCGAGCAGCTCGGCGCACGCGTCGAGCATCCGCTCGACGCGGCGGGCGCTGCGACGCTGCGACGGACGCCGCCGCAAC
This sequence comes from Microbispora sp. CSR-4, assembly GCF_008033685.1. Lineage (NCBI taxonomy): Bacteria > Bacillati > Actinomycetota > Actinomycetes > Streptosporangiales > Streptosporangiaceae > Microbispora > Microbispora sp. CSR-4. Next base: position 67,089 of record NZ_VJVX01000010.1, on the reverse strand, counting down.
GGCTCACCGGGACGCGACGCGCCCGGCGACATCCCCTCACCACCCCCACGGCCCCGTTTTTCGGCGGCACCACAGGTCTCAACGGCAGCACACTGCTCGACGGCCAAAGCGGGGCCGCCTGCTTCCCTCACGTACCGGCTGGACACTCACTCATCTTGCCTGTTTCACGCGCCGTGGTCAGCGCTTACCGACCAGTCGTCTGATTTGCGGCAAGAATTCTGTAGCCCTGCCGTCAGGAGTCCACGGGTGCGGCCGACAGGCCGGTGCAGCCGCGCAGCGCGCGGTACGCGCCGAGCGCCTGCTGCCTGGCACCGCCCGTCACGGGAATCGGCACGCCGCCGTTGATCCGGGCGGGGGTCCACTGGTCCTTGAGCACCTTCCTGCCGTTGATCGTCAAGGTGAGCACCCCGGTCGTCCCGGTCTCCGGGCCCCAGTTGTAGAAGGCGAAGTTGCCCAGGCCGTAGTGCACGTACGAGCGGCCGGAGTAACCGCCGCCCAGCAGGATGTGCGCGTGGCTGCCGACGATCACGTCGGCCCCCGCCGCGACCAGCTTGTCCGCCAGGCTGCGCTGCACCGGCGTCGGGCACTTGACCAGCTCGGCGCCCCAGTGCAGGAACACGATGACGGTGTCGGAGTTCTTGCGGGCCTGCCGTACGGCACGCAGCAGGCGGGGCTCGTTCTTCGCCGACGCGAGCCCGGCCTTGTCGCCGGAGGCGGTCCACGACTGGATGAACTGAGCGTCGATCACCTGGGTCGCGCCGATGATCGACACCCGGTTGCCGTTGACCGTCCTGCGGTAGGGCCGGTATGCCTCGGTCTCGTTCGCGCCGATGCCGATGACGGGGAACCTCGAGGACCTGATCGCGGCGAGGGTGTCCCGCAGGCCGCTCTCCATGTAGTCCATGCCGTGGTTGTTGGCCATCGTGACGACGTCCACCCCGGCGGCCTTGAGCGCCGTGAACGCCGTGGCCGGGGCGCGGAAGGTGAACTGCTTGCCCGGCGCGGGCGTGCCGGCGGTGGTGATGGCCGTCTCGAGGTTGAGCGCGGTGAGGTTGGACCTGCGCAGCACGGCGGCGATCGGGCCGAGCGCCGTACGCGGGTCGGCGTTGAGCCGGTTGCGCAGGACGCCCTCGAAGTGCACGTCGCCCGCGAAGGAGATCGTGAAGGGGCGCCGCTGCGGCTTGGGAGACGGCGGCGGCGTCGCCGTCTTGACCTCCAGTGGTGACGCGCCGGGGACGGGCTCGCTCTCCGCCGGGCTGCACCCCGCGACGAGGAGGGGGGCCGCGAGGAGGGCGAGCAGGGGCAGGGCGAGGGGCTGACGTCTCACGGCACCCGAGCATGCCATCTTCCACCCTCATCCGGGAGCCTGTGGGAGATCCACGGGCAAATAACTGGGAGAGTTCCTTTACTTGAACCATTCAAGTGTGCTGATAACGTGGGGGTGTGGACGACGCCGGGCGCCTTCGCCAGGCCGGACTTCGGGTGACCGCGGCCCGGCTCGCGATCCTGCAGACCGTGAGCGGGGGCGACCACCTCGACGTGGAAGCCATCCATCGCGGTGTCTGCGACCGGGTCGGGCAGGTGTCCCTGCAAGCCGTCTACGACTCGCTGAACGCGTTGCACTGCGGCGGGCTGCTGCGCCGCATCGAGCCCGCGGGCAGCCCGACGCGGTACGAGACGCGGGTGGGAGACAACCACCACCATCTCGTCTGCCGCAACTGCGGACGAGTCGCGGACGTCGACTGCGCGGTGGGGCACGCGCCCTGCCTGGAGCCGGCCTCGAACGCCGGCTATCTGGTGGACGAGGCGGACGTCATCTACTGGGGCCTGTGCCCGGCGTGCCGGACGGAGACCGGCAGCGCCCCGCCCTGCCCCTCCCGCGACTGAGCACCCAGCCCTGAACACCCGAGCACCCGAGCACCTGAACACCTGAACACCCGAGCACCCGAGCACCCGAGCACCTGAACATCCGAGCAGCGGGAACCGAGCGCAGCGCGCCCGCTTTCCGTCGCTTGTCCGCACATGGATCCAAAGAGTGACCCCGGAGGACAGCCGCATGACCGACAGGCACATCACCACCACCGACGCCGGGGTCCCCGCTCCCAGCGACGAGTTCTCGCTGTCCGTCGGTCCCAACGGCCCGCTGCTGCTGCAGGACCACTACCTGATCCAGAAGATGGCCCACTTCAACCGGGAACGGGTCCCCGAGCGCGTGGTGCACGCCAAGGGCGGCGGCGCGTACGGCGTGCTGCGGATTACGGAGGACGTCAGCCAGTACACCAAGGCCTCGCTGTTCCGGAAGGGCAAGGAGACCGAGCTCTTCCTGCGCTTCTCGACCGTCGCCGGCGAACTGGGCAGCGCCGACACCGTGCGCGACCCCCGCGGCTTCGCGATCAAGTTCTACACGGACGACGGCAACTACGACATCGTCGGCAACAACACGCCGATCTTCTTCATCCGCGACCCCTCGAAGTTCTCCGACTTCATCCACTCGCAGAAGCGCCGCGCCGACACCCACACGCGCGACAACAACATGCAGTGGGACTTCTGGACGCTGTCGCCCGAGTCGGCCCACCAGGTGTCGTTCCTCATGACCGACCGCGGCACCCCGCGCAGCTGGCGGCACATGCACGGCTTCGGGTCGCACACCTTCCTCTGGTACAACGCCGCGGGCGAGAAGTTCTGGGTGAAGTATCACTTCAAGACCGAGCAGGGCATCGAGAACCTCACCGACGCCGAGGCCAGGGCGCTGGTGGCGGAGGACCCGGACTTCCACCTCCGCGACCTGCACACCGCCATCAGGAACGGCGACCACCCGGCGTGGACGGTCAACGTCCAGATCATGCCGTTCGAGGACGCGGCGGACTACCGGTTCAACCCGTTCGACCTCACCAAGGTCTGGCCGCACTCCGACTATCCGGAGATCACCATCGGCCGGTTCGTGCTGAACCGCAACCCGGAGAACTACTTCGCCGAGGTCGAGCAGGCGGGCTTCGAGCCGGCGAACCTGGTGCCGGGCGTCGGTCCCTCCCCGGACAGGATGCTCCAGGGCAGGCTGTTCTCCTACCCGGACGCCCACCGCTACCGCATCGGGCCGAACTACCTGCAGCTTCCGGTCAACGCGCCGAAGGCGCCCGTGCACAGCTACAACCGCGACGGTCACATGCGCTACCGCAACCCGGGCGACCCGGTCTACGCGCCGAACAGCGTCAACGGCCCCGCCGCCGACCCGTCGCTCTACGAGGGCGAGAACTACCACGTCGCCGGTGAGATCATCCGGAGCGCCCAGGTCAGGCACCGCGAGGACGACGACTACGTGCAGCCCCGCGCGCTGTGGGAGAACGTGCTCTCGGACGTCGACCGCGACCACATGGTGAGCAACATCGTCGGCCACGCCTCGGCTCCCGAGGTCACCGCCGACATGAAGAAGCGCGTCGCCGACTACTGGACCAATGTCCACAAGGACCTCGGCCAGCGCGTCGCGCAGGGGCTCGGCGTCGCCTGACCCCCTTCCCCTCACGTACGGCTCGCGCCCTTTCCGGGCGCGGGCCGTACGCGCGTCCGCGCCCGGCCGGCGTCGTTCGAAAAGCGGACGTCGTTCGAAGAGCCGACGTCGCACGGAAAGCCGGCGTCACCGAAAGGCCGAAGTCGCCGGGAAGCCGAGGCCGCCGGGAAGCCGGGGGCCGCAGAAAGGCCGAACTCGTTTAAAGGTCGAACTCGCCGTCTTTCACGCCGCCGATGAACGCGTCCCATTCCGCGGGGGTGAACACGAGAGCGGGGCCGTCCTGGTTCTTGCTGTCGCGCACACCCACGTGGCCGTCGGGCAGCACGGCCACTTCCACACAGGCGCAGTTGTTCGCGCTCCGGCTGCTCTTCCACCAGACGGCGCCGGACAGGTCAATCGAGTTCATGGACAATGTTTCTCTCCCCCCGGAAATCACGCGCAGGTTCCCGGGGCGGTCTAGAGCTGGCTAACGCCAGTGACGGACAGTTTTCTCCAAGAACCGGCGGGAGTCGTCCACGTCGAGCGCCTTCGTCTCCAGGTAGTCGAACGCCACCTCGTACCGGTAGACGATCGCCTCGTCCTCGACCAGACGGCCGCCCAGGAGCGCCTCCAGGTACACGACGTCGTGGAAGTCGGGCACCTTGAGGTGACTGAACGCCCCGGTGTTGATCGGGTGGTCCGCGTCGAGCGGCAGGATCCGCAACTCGACGTTCGGCAGCTCGGACACCTCGATCAACCGTCTGAGCTGTTCCCGCATCACCTCGTGGTCGCCGAACCGGCGCAGCAGGACCGACTCTTCCAGAACGGCCGAGATGGCCAGCGGGCTCTCCGCCCTGAGAACCGCCTGCTGGCGCGCCATCCGGACCTCGATCCGGCTGCGGACGCCGCCCGGCAGCTCAAGGGTGCTTCGTTGTCCGCTCTCCATCATGGCCCGGACGTATGCCTCTGTCTGGAACAGACCCGGCACTACCTGGGGTTCCCAGTCGCGTGCCGCCGTGGCTTCGGCCTCCAGGCCCAGGAACGTCGTGTATTCCTTGGGCAGGGAGTCGCGGTAATCCTCCCACCAGCCCTTCCGGGTCGCGTCCCGGTGCAGGGCGAGCAGCTCTTGGCGTTGGCGGGAATCTACCATGTAGATCACCAGAAGTGCCTCAACATCGCTCGTGCGAGGCGAGGTGCGCGCCGTCTCGATTCTGCTGATCTTCGCCGCCGACCAGCCGAGCCGGGCGGCCACCTGGTCGCCCGTCAGATCGGCGCGCTCGCGTAAGCGGCGCAGTTCCTGCCCCAGCCGACGGCGGCGGACGGTGGGACTGCCGTGCTCGGGCACCCCTGCCGACCTCCTTCATCCGGTGAATCCGGTGGTTGCGGTGGACGCACGGATGGTGGGCGCGCCCTGGCGGATCGGGCGCGCGGGTGAGGGGCGCCCTGTCCTGAGATTACCGCGCCCGCTCGTGCAACTTGCATCGCAATTTGCAGCGCATCGACACAAGATTCTTGCGGATTTCTTTTCGTCAAGTATTGCAGCGCATTGCGTCCTGAGTCACGATCGATGCGGGAAGGGTCTTCCGGCGTGTGGGGGCGCCGGCGGTCGCCGGCGAAATACTCCGAGGCCCGATTCCCCATCCGGGGCACGCGCCCGGCGAGGGGCGCCGACCGCTCCGGATGCGTGTGACAACGGGGAGGCATCCGGGCCAGCGGGATTTCGAAATTCGACCGGCAATCACCGGCGCTCGCCGCGCACGAGCGGCGAGCCGGCGAACAACGAACGAGCCGTTCCGAGGGTGGGACGCGCTCTCCCTACGACGAATTGAGGACGACGAGATCTCTATTTGGCACCCCTCCGGAAGGAGTCCCTTGGTGAATCCCGGTGCCGCCTGGTTATCACTGATCAAAAGCCGGATGACGATGGCAGACCTGGCGCTGTGCGCCGATCAGGACAGGTGGGCGCGTGAACTGAAATGGACCGTGAGCCGCACCGGCTTCGGCCCACGCCACTACCGCGACCCCCGCTTCGACCTCGTACGCGAGCTGGAGGAGGTCGGCCGCCTCTTCACCGTCTGACGCCCTCCGACGCGCCGCACCGGGCCCGCGCCGCGAAGACGGCGCGGAGGGACGCGGCCCGACGGCCCTGACGGCGTGGAGGGACGCGAGGACAGACGCGGCCCGACGGCGCGCGGCGCCGGGTCGGGGACGAACTGATCGTGACCGGTTAGGCTTGCACGGGTGACGACCGCGCTCATCCACGAACGGCTCCAGTCCCAGCTCGCCTTCCACATGGAGATCGACAAGCTGAAGCGCGTCATCCGCCGCAACTCGCTGATCGACGGCTCGCGCCGGGAGAACGACGCCGAGCACTCCTGGCATCTGGCCATGATGGCGATGACGCTGGCCGAGCACGCGCCCCCGGGCACCGACATGTCCAAGGTGGTCGCGATGCTGCTCGTCCACGACCTCGTGGAGATCGACGCCGGTGACACCTTCATCTACGACCCCGTCGCGGTCGAGGCGCAGGCCGCCCTCGAACGCGCGGCGGCCGACCGGATCTTCGGGCTGCTGCCGGACGACCAGGGGGCGCGGCTGCGCACCCTGTGGGACGAGTTCGAGGAGCGGCGCACGCCGGAGGCGAGGTTCGCCCGGGCGCTCGACCGGCTCGCGCCGATCATCGCCAACCACCACAACGAGGGCGGCACCTGGCCGCTCTACAAGGTGACGGCCACGCAGGTCATGGAGAAGGTGCGGCTCATCGAGGAGGGGTCGCCCACGCTCGGCGAGTACGCCGCGGAGCTGGTCGCCGGCTCGGTCGCCCGGGGTCATCTGGCGCCCTGACGTCGACGACGTCAGCCCGAAACTCGTACATACCGTCCCATGCCTGTTCCATGTTCACACCTGTGACGCGGGGGTACGTGATCCCGTGTTAGGGGGCGAAACATGGAAGAGACGACCAGGCCGCGTGCGGGCCGTACGGCACGGAGGGTCCCCTCGGCGGAGCTCCTCGACGGGCTCGAGCGGGCCACCGCGCTCGACCGGCCGATCACCGTCATATCCAAGAAGGTCCGCCGCAGACTAGGCCCGGGCAAGCTCAGGGACGTCCTGCACGGCGTGCCCATGGGCCACCCGCTGCACCCGGCGCTCGCGGTGACGACCTTCGGCTGCTGGCTGTCGGCGAGCCTGGTGGACATGACCAAAACCGGCTCGCGTGCGGCGCGGACGCTGATCCTGGCGGGGCTGGGCAGCGCCGTTCCCACGGTGGCGGCCGGCCTCACCGACTGGTCCACCCTCCACCGCGAACAGCAGCGCGTGGGCCTGGTGCACGCCATGACCAACGCCGCCGCGGCGCTCTGCTACACCGGCTCTCTCTTCTTACGGGTGACGGGACGCGAACGCGCCGGGCGCATGCTGGGGTACGCGGGACTCGCGGCGGCCTCCGCGGGCGCCCACCTCGGCAGCCACATGTCCTATCGCCAGGCGGCCGGGGCCAACCACGCGGAGTCGGTCGGCCACCTCATGCCGCTCGGCTGGCACGACCTGTGCGTGCTCAAGGACCTGCCCAACGGGCGGCCGGTGCGGCGGCGGCTCGGCTACATCGATCTTTTCGTCCTGCGTCTCGGCGACGACGTGAGCGTGCTCGCGGACAACTGCTCCCATCTCGCCGGTCCGCTCCACCAGGGCCGGGTGGCCATGGAGGAGGGCCAGGCCTGCATCGTCTGCCCATGGCACGGCAGCGCCTTCCGCATCTCCGACGGCCGGGTCATGCACGGCCCCGCCACGTCGCGCCAGCCGGCCTTCCAGACGCGGCTGCGGCAGGACGGCGTCGTCCAGGTCCGTCCCGCGGAGTGACCACCTGCGACCCGTCCGTGCCCGCCCGGGCCCGGGTCAGCCGGTGTCCGGGCCGCGGTCGTCGGCGGGATGCTCGACCAGAGCGAGCACCCGGTTGGACATGAACCTCGCGGTGCGAACGGGTGTGCCCGCCCGCGTGACCTCGGTGACCTCGACCACTCCCCGGCCCGTCGTGATCTCGATCCGGCGGCCCGCCCTGGTCGCGACCACCTCGTAGGTGCGCGGGGTGCCCCCCGCATCGATGACGATCTCCACCCGGTCGCCCTTCACAAGGGCAGACATACCCTTTCAGGACACCAGCTTCACAATCGCCACGATTCCGACGACAACAATGAAGCCCCGCAGCAAGGGTGCGGGCAGCCTGCGGCCCACGCGGGCCCCGAGGAAGCCGCCGGCGGCCGAGCCCAGCGCCACCAGCAGCACGGCGATCCAGTCCACCGGCGCGACGAACGCGAACAGCACCGCGGCCGTGGCGTTGACCAGCAGCGACAGCAGGTTCTTCGCCGCGTTCACCCGTTGCAGGTCCTCGTCGAGGAAGCTGCCCAGCAGGCCGATCAGCACGATGCCCTGGGCGGCGCCGAAGTAGCCGCCGTACATGCCCGCGCCCAGCACGCCCAGCCACAGCCACGGCCCGCCGTGGGGGTGCGGCCTGCGCCGTACGGCCAGCCACTCGTTGATCCTCGGCTGGAACACCACCAGGAGGCAGGCGATCGCGATGAGCACCGGGACGATGACCTTGAACGCCTCGGCGGGCAGGACCAGGAGCAGCACGCCACCGGCGAGCGAGCCGATCACCGACGCGACGCCGAGCCGGAGCAGCCGCTCACGCTGGCCCTTGAGCTCGGCGCGGTAGCCGAGCACCCCGGTCACGCCGCCGGGGACTAGCCCGACGTTGTTGGAGACGTTCGCGACGATCGGCGGAAAACCGACGGCCAGCATCGTCGGGAACGTGATGAGCGAACCCGATCCCACGACGGCGTTGATCGCCCCGGCCCCGATTCCGGCCGCGAAGACCGCGGCCGCCTCCCACGGCGTCACTCGCACCTCTCCCTGCTTACCTGCCTCGCTTCGCTCGGCGGTTCGGGGCGCTTCCAGGCCGTGGGGTCGTGCCGGAGGCGCGCGATCAACACTTCCCTCGTCGCGCTTGATCGCTTCGCTCCCGCGCGCTCCTCAGTCCAGAACACGGCGCGCCCCTCCCTCGAACGGCTATCCGCCAAGGGTAGGCCGGGGGCTCCGCCAGGACGTCAGAGGGGACGGGCGAACCAGCGGCCCTCCTGGCCGCGGTCGAGGTGCAGCGGCACGCCGAAGGTCGCCGACAGGTTCTCCGCCGTCATCACCGCGTCGATCGGCCCCTGGTCGACGACCGAGCCGTGCCGCAGCAGCAGCACGTGGGTGAACCCGGCCGGGATCTCCTCGACATGGTGGGTGACCAGCACCATCGTGGGCGACTTCGGGTCGCGCGCCAGCGCGCCGAGACGGCGTACGAGGTCCTCGCGGCCCGCGACGTCGAGCCCGGCGGCGGGCTCGTCGAGCAGCAGCAGCTCGGGGTCGGGCATGAGCGCCCGGGCGATCTGCACCCGCTTGCGCTCGCCCTCCGACAGCGTGCCGAAGCGCCGCCTGATCAGGTGGGCGCAGCCGAGCTGGTCGATGAGCTCGACGGCCCGGGTGACGTCGTGGGAGTCGTACTCCTCCGTCCACCGGCCCAGGATCGCGTACGACGCGGTGAGCACGAGGTCGATGACCTTCTCGTCCGGAGGGATGCGCTCCGACAGGGCCGCGCTGGCCAAACCGATCCGGGGCCGCAGGTCGAACACGTCCGTCTGGCCGAGCCGCTCGCCGAGGATCTCCACCGAGCCCTCGGACGGGAACAGCAGCGATGCGGCCACCTGGAGCAGCGTCGTCTTCCCCGCGCCGTTCGGCCCGATCACCACCCAGCGCTCGTCTTCCCTGACGCTCCAGTCGATGCCGCGCAGCAGGGCCGCGCCGTCCCTGCGGACGGCCACGTCCTGAAGCTGAAGCACCTGACCGCCCATGTGGCCCCCTCCCGTGGTTCTCTGAGATAAAACTATGGCAGTCCGACCACATATCGTGGATCGGGTGCGCATCGATTCACCGATCTCCGCCACGCTCGTCGCCTGGGGCAACGCCTGGCTCGGCGGACACGTGAGCCTGGAGCACGCCCTCGACCGCGTCGAGCGCGAGGCCGGGCCTCAGGTGGTGGCGGCGGATGACGTCGAAACCCCCCTGCTCGCCTACCTCGTCGATCAGCGGATCGAGGGGCTCGGCGCGTTCCGGCTGGCCCTGCCGGTGCCCGGCGACCCGCTCGGGCTCACCGGCCCGCCCGTCTTCAACGGCGCCGCGATCGACGCGGGCCAGGCCGCCGTGGCCGTGCTGTCCGGCCGCTGCCTGGGTCTCGTGCCGTCCGCCGACCGGCGCGGCTCCTCGTACTCCGGAATCCGCTGGACCGTGACCGAGGCGTCGGCGGTCCCGCCCGACGTGCCGTCGCTGGCCGAGGCGGAGCAGGCGCTGCGGACCGCCATGATGGCCGCCACCGAGGCGCTGCTGGGCGTGGGCGGCCCGGCGCAGGGCTTCCCTGCGGCCGACGCGCTCGACCGCGCGGGCGAGGCCCTGGCTCCCGGCTACCCCGGCAGGGCGCACCGGGTCGGCGCCCTCGCCGCCCGGCTGTCGGTGGCGCTCCGTCTCGCCGACGAGCGAGGGCTCACGTCCGGGCAGGTCGCCGTGCGCGGGCAGGCCCTGCGCGACCTCGACCGCGCCGTACGGCGGGCCAGGGTGGCCGCACACAACGCCATCGTGGAGTCCCAGGTCTGAAGCCGCACTCAGGCCAGGCCGTGGCGTACGGCGTAGAGCGCGGCCTGGGTGCGGTCCTGCACGCCGAGCTTCATGAGCACGTTGGAGACGTGCGTCTTCACGGTCTTCTCGGCCACCACGAGCTCGCGGGCGATCTCGCGGTTCGAGCGGCCGGCGGCGAGCAGCCGCAGCACCTCGCGTTCGCGGTCGGTCAGCGCGGCCCCCGCGTCGGCCTGCTCCCGGTCCGCCGGTCCCGCCAGCATCGCCTCGGCGGCCTCGGGCGCGAGCAGGACCTGCCCGCCGTGCACGGCCCGGATCGCCTGCACGAGGGCGGCGGGATCCACGTCCTTGTAGAGGAAGCCCGCCGCGCCCGCCCGCATGGCCGGGGCCACGTCGCCGCGGTCGCTGACCGAGGTGAGGACGATCACCCGGACGTCCCGTCCGGACAGCTCCGCGAGCGCGCCGAGGCCGTCGAGCACCGGCATCTTCAGGTCGAGCAGCAGCACGTCGGGGGCGAGCGCGCCGGTCATCTCGACCGCCTCGGCGCCGTCCGCCGCCTCTCCCACGACGCTGATGTCCTCCTGGATCTCCAGGAACGTACGCAGGCCCTGCCGCACGACGGGGTGGTCGTCGGCGATGAGCACGCGGATCACGCGGGCACCTCCAGTCGTACGGTCGTGCCGCGGCCGGGCGCGGAGGAGACCGTCAGCGTGCCGCCGACGGCCTGGGCCCGGTCGCTCATCGACGGCAGCCCCAGGCCGTGCACTCCCGCCCCGTTTGGTCCGGTGCTGTCGAAGCCCACGCCGTCGTCGGTCACCTCCAGCACCAGCGTGGCCTCCCGGTGCGAGAGCCGTACGTCGATGCGGGCGGCCCTGGCGTGCCGTACGGCGTTGTGCAGCGCCTCCTGGGCGACCCGGAGCACGGCGACCTCGATCTCGGGCGCCAGGTCGCGGTCGTCCGGCGACTCGCCCTCGGCCGAGAACGCGACCGTCATGGGGTGCAGGCGGTCGAGGAGGGCCGCCAGCTTGCGCACGCTCTCCACCAGCCCGTGCCGGTCGAGCTCGGCCGGGCGCAGCTCCACGATCATCGCGCGCAGCTCGGTCAGCGCCTCTCCCGCCATCCGTTCGACCCGCTCGATCGCCTCGGCCGCCCGCTCGGGGTCCGTACGGGCGAGCGCGGCGGCGGCCCGCGCGGTCAGCCGCAGCGAGAACAGCTTCTGGCTGACCGCGTCGTGCAGCTCGCGGGCCATCCGGGTGCGTTCCTCGATGACCGTGAGCTCGCGCCCCCGCTCGTACAGCCGGGCGTTGGTGATCGCGATGGCGGCGTGCGCCGCGAACAGCGTCAGCAGCTCCTCGTCGGCCTCGTCGAACCCGCCGGGCGTCCGCTTGTTGGACAGGAAGATGATCCCGAGCACGGTGTCGCCGTCGGTGATCGGCACACCGAGGAAGTCCTTGAGGATGGGGTGGGCCTTCGGCCACCACTCGAACCTGGGGTCCCTGCGGATGTCGGGCAGCCGCACCGGCGTCCCCTCACGGAGCATCGCGCCCAGCATGCCGTGCTGGCGCGGGGTGGGCCCGATGGCCGCCCACTGCTCGTCGGAGATGCCCTCGGCCACGAACTCGGCGAACGCGCCATCGTCGTCCGGCACGCCGAGCGCGGCGTACTTCGCGTCGAGCAGCCGCGCCGCGGACCGCACGATCACCTGGAGGACCTCGCGGACCGACAGGTGACGGGTGACGGCGAGCACGGCCGAGCTGACCGCGTGCAGCACGGCGTCACGGTCCCGCTCGCAGGCGGCGGCGGAGTGGGCGGGCTCGGGCACGCAACACAGACTAGGTCCCGCGACGGGCGGGCCGCGTCGGCCGCAGGACCTAGACCCAACTGCCGAGCGACGGCCGGGCCTCGGTCCGATGCGCTCGTGACGTGCCGATTCCTAGCGTGAGGCGCATGAAGCACGCACTCATCACCGGAGCCTCGCGAGGGCTGGGGCTCGCGCTCGCCAAGGCGCTCGCCGACGACGGCTGGTCGCTCCTGCTCACCGCGCGCGGTGAAGAGGACCTGATGTCGGCCGCTTTCGACCTCGGCGCCCGGGCCCTTCCCGGAGACGTCGCCGACCCGGCGCACGTGGCGAGGCTCGCCGACTCCGTGCCCGAGCTCGACCTCCTGGTCAACAACGCGAGCGGGCTCGGCCCCACCCCGCTGCCCAGGCTCGCCGACTATCCGCTCGACGCGCTGCGCGCGCTGTTCGAGACGAACGTGATCGCGCCGCTCGCGCTGGTCCAGGCGACCCTGCCGGCGCTGCGCAAGCGGCGGGGCGCGATCCTCAACATCTCCTCCGACGCCGCCGTCGAGGCGTACGAGGGCTGGGGCGGCTACGGCGCGACCAAGGCCGCCCTCGACCAGGTGTCGAACGTCCTGGCCGCCGAGGAGCCCGACGTGACGGTCTGGTGGGTGGACCCGGGGGAGATGCGCACCCGCATGCTGACGGACGCGGTCGGCCCGGAGGAGGCCGGAGCGGCGCCGCCGCCCGAGAGCGTGGTGCCCGCGCTGCTGCGCCTCGTCGGCTCCCGCCCCGCCCCCGGCCGTTTCACCCGGGGAGCGCTGGAATGACCACCCCCGATCCGGCGATCCGGCCCTACGGGGAGTCGTTCGAGTTCGCGCTGGGGGCGGCGCTGGAGGCGCACGAACCGCCGGAGGCGCGCGGGCTGCGCCGCGACGAGGTCAGGCTGCTGGTGTCGCGCCGCGACACCGGCGAGATCACCCATCACGTCTTCGCCGACCTGCCGTCGCTGCTGTCCCCCGGCGACCTGCTGGTGGTCAACGACTCCGCCACCCTGCCCGCGGCGGTGCGGCTCGACCGGCTGGCCGTCCACTTCTCCGGCCGTCTCGCGTCCGGCGAGTGGCTGGTCGAGCTGCGCCGCCGTACGGGGACGGCGACGGAGCCCTACTCGGGCGCCGCGCCCGGTGAGTGGCTGCCACTGCCGGGAGGGGCCACGCTGCGCCTGCTGGCGCCGGAGACGCCGCGCCTGTGGCGGGCCCGCCTCGACCGCGACGTGCTCTCCTACCTCGCCAGGCACGGCGTGCCCATCCGCTACGGCTACGTGAGGCGCGACTGGCCGCTCGCCGACTATCAGACGGTCTTCGGGGTCGAGCCGGGCAGCGCGGAGATGCCGAGCGCCGGCCGGCCGTTCACCCCGGAGCTCGTCACCGCCCTGGTCAGCCGGGGAATCGGGGTCGCGCCGATCACGCTGCACACCGGGGTCGCGTCTCCGGAGAAGGACGAACCGCCCTATCCCGAGTGGTTCGCCGTCTCCGAGCGGACGGCACGGCTGGTGAACATCACGCATGAGCACGGGGGCCGGGTGATCGCCGTCGGCACGACCGTCGTGCGGGCGCTGGAGACCGCCGCCCGCGACGCCCCGGACACGGTGCGGGCGGCGTCGGGCTGGACCTCGCGCGTCGTCACGCCCGAGGGAGGCGTACGCGCGGTGGACGGCCTGGTCACGGGCCTGCACGAGCCCCGGTCAACCCACCTGATGATGCTGTCGGCGATCACCGGGACGGGCGTGCTGGCCCGCTCGTACGAGGCGGCGCTGGAGGAGGGCTACCTCTGGCACGAGTTCGGCGACAGCCATCTCATCCTCTGACACGTGATTCCTGACGCGTGATCGAACCGTGACCTCGATCGTCAAGGCTGGCCCGCATGCGTACCCTCATCGGCAAGCCGACCGCGCTGCTGGCCGTGCCGCTGGCCGCGGGCGCACTGGTCGCGTCCGGCGCGCCCGCCTCCGCCGCGTCGTCGGCCGCGTCCGCATCGTCCGCCTCCTCGTCAACGGCGGCCTCGGCGCCCGTCCGCATCCAGGTCAGTTTCCCCTACCGCGCCCGCGCCGGGCACGTGGTGACGTTCACGGTCAAGCTCGTCAACAGGCTCAAGACCAAGACCGACGAGATCTTCCTCGCGGTCAAGTTCCCCAAGAACGTCACCAAGACCCGGATCTACGTGCCGCACGGCTCCCGCTATCACGAGCACTGCACGCGGGAGCGGACCCGCTCGCTGTGCGTGCTCCCCGGTCTCAAGAAGGGCAAGAGCTACACGTTCTATGCGAAGGCCCAGGTGAGCGGGTCCGCCCGCGGCAAACTCTACGGCTACTTCGGCGGCGCGGTCGTCGACACCTCGACGAACACCGACCCCAGGCGGCTGCTCTCGGAGTTCGGCGACAGCATCGGCTGGGTGAAGTCGAAGAGCACGATCACCCGCTGACCCCGTCCATCCTCCACGGCGCCCGCCCGGGGTCTCCGGGCAGGCGCCGCCGATCGTCCGGCGGCTTGTCCGGCGGTTTGTCAGGCCGCCGCGGCCCGCTCCCCGGGCTCCACCAGTCCCGTCCTGACCTGGGCCTCGGCGATCCGCGCGAGCTCCGCCCGCGCCTGTCTCCGGTGGGCCCGGCTGCCGTACACGGGCGGGCGGTCCAGCCGTACGGCGGGGAAGACCGTCACCTCCGCGACGAGGTCCCGGGCGGCGACGATCCGCAGGACGGACGCGAGCAGCGTGTCGTCCCCGACGTACGACGGCCGGGTGGACACGCCTGTTCCGGCGCCCTCGGGAAGCTCGAGGAACCGCAGCGCCACCGGCCGCACGGGCACCCCGGCGTCGATCGCCGCCTGGAACACCGCGGGCCGGAACCGGCCCATCTCGCGTCCGCACCACGTCGTGCCCTCGGGGAACGCGGCCACGCTCTCACCGCGCCGCAGCGCGGCGGTCATGTCCGCGACTACCTCCGGCAGGGCGGACGGCCGGTCCCTGTCGATGAACAGGGCGCCGCCCCCGGCGGCCAGCGTGCGTACGACGGGCCACCTGCCCACCTCGGCCTTGGCCAGCGGGCGGCAGGCGAAGGTCGCCGTGATCACCAGGGGGTCGAGCCACGAGACGTGGTTGCCGACGAGCAGGGCGGGCCCGTCCTCCTCCGGCACGGCCCGCGCCCGCGCCGAGCCCCCGATGCAGGAGAACCCGCGACGCGTCACGATCCTCACGCCGAGTGCCCGCAGCAGCAGCCGTGACCAGCGCGTCGTGACCGCCTCTCGCCACGCCGTACGGCCGAGGGCGAGCGCGATCGGCAGACCGGCGAGCAGCACCACGACCACGCCCAGCAGGCGGGCGGCCCGCCGCAGGGGGCCCGCCGTACGGGCCTGTGCCCGCACGCAGAGGTCCGGCGCGCAGGGGGAGGCGGGCAGCCAGGCGGAGGAGGCCGCGGGCAGGTGGGTGACGGCGCTCATCGCGACCGCCCGAGGAAGTGCCGCAGATAGCGGGGGTCGGCGTCGGCCACGCGCAGCAGCACGAAGAAGTCCGCGGTGCCGAAGTCGGGATCATGGGCGGGCGCGCCGCAGATCCACGCCCCGAGCCGCAGATAACCGCGTAGCAGCGGCGGCACCGCGAACCGGCCGGGGCGGGGGACCCCGTCGCCGCGCCAGGGCGTGCGCGGCGTGACGCGATACTCCTGCGGCCCCAGCGCGACCCGGTCGACGACACCGGCGGCGACCACGCCGCCGTCGTCCAGGGGCACCGAGCAGCAGCCCGCCAGCCAAGCGTGCCCGCGGTCGGCCATGTAGCGCGCGATCCCGGCCCACATCAGCGCGACGACCGCGCCGCCGCGGTGGCCGGGGTGCACGCAGGTGCGCCCGGCCTCGACCAGGTCGCCGCGCAGGCCCTCCAGCGCCCGGAGGTCGAACTCCGCGTCGGAGTAGAGCCGGTCGGAGCGGCGGGGCGGCAGCAGGCGGTAGGTGCCGACCACCGTGTCACCCTCGCGGACGAGGAGATGGTCGCAGTAGGCGTCGAGGGGTTCGACGTCGAGCCCGTTCAGCGGGGAGTCGAGCCGGGCGCCCATCTCCCCGGCGAAAACCTCGTAACGCAGGCGCTGGGCGGCACGCAGATCCGCGGCGCTCTCGGCGAGCCCGACGGTGTAACGGCCGGAATCAAGGGAATGCTGGGGCTGCAGCGAGATCGTCATGCGTGTCGCGTCCTTCCTCGGGGGGTGCCGGCCGCGGTGAGGCGTCCCGTCTCTCCCGGCCCCTTCCACGGCCCACCACCATGACGACATGCGGAAATGACAACGGAGCCTCAGAGCGGGGGCATGAAGACGTCCGCATCGTGAACCTCGTGCGCGCACACGACAAGCGGCGCAGTAACCTCAAACAACGTGAACCAGCGCACGCTCCTGATCACGCTGACCGGTCCGGATCGCCCGGGCGTCACCTCGCGGCTGTTCTCCGTACTGTCCGGGTTCCCGGTCGTCGTGGCCGACGTGGAGCAGGTCGTCATCCGAGGCCGCCTCACCCTGGGCGTCCTCGTCGCGTACGCCGGGGGTCCGCCCACCGGCACCGGAGGCACGATCGGCGGCCTGTGGACGGCCGTCGAGCAGGTCGCCGCCGACCTCGACATGGACCTGGAGATCGCGACCGGCACGCACTCCAAGGAGAAGCGGCGACGCGGGCGGCTGCACGTCACCGTCCTGGGCGCGCCGCTGCTGCCCGCCGCCATGGCCGGGATCGCCGGCCGGATCGCGGCGAGCGGAGCCAACATCGACAGGATCGAACGGCTGTCGAGCTATCCGGTGACGTGCATCGAGCTCGCCGTGTCCGGCGCCGATCCCGAGTCGCTGCGGGCGGAGCTGGCCGCGGAGGCGGCGGCCCAGCAGGTGGACGTGGCCGTGCAGCGCAGCGGCCTGCACCGCCGCGCCAAGCGCCTCATCGTGATGGACGTCGACTCGACGCTGATCCAGAACGAGGTCATCGAGCTGCTGGCCCGGCACGCCGGGTGCCTGGACGAGGTCGCCCGGGTCACCGACGAGGCCATGCGCGGCGAGCTCGACTTCGCCGAGTCGCTGGTCAGGCGGGTCGCGCTGCTCGAAGGGCTGTCGGAGGAGGTCTTCGAGAAGGTCGCCAAGGAGGTCGTCCTCACCCCCGGCGCGCGCACGCTGGTGCGGACCCTCAAGCGGCTCGACTATCGCTTCGCGATCGTGAGCGGCGGCTTCACCCAGATCACCGACTCCCTCGTGGCCGATCTCGGCATCGACTATTCGGCCGCCAACACCCTTGAGGTCGTGAACGGCCGGCTCACCGGGCGGGTCGTCGGCGAGATCGTCGACCGGCCGGGCAAGGCCCGCGCGCTGGAGCGCTTCGCCGCCGAGGCGGGCATCCCGCTCAGCCAGACCGTCGCGATCGGCGACGGCGCGAACGACCTCGACATGTTCGCCGCCGCCGGGCTCGGCATCGCCTTCAACGCCAAGCCCATCGTGCGGCAGGCCGCCGACACCGCGGTCAACGTGCCCTATCTCGACTCGATCCTCTATCTGCTCGGCATCTCCCGCGAGGAGGTCGAGGCGGCCGACGCCGAGGACGGCATGCCGCCCACCATGAACTGAAATCTCAGGACCTGGTCGCGAACGCGCCTGATGCCACCGCGCACAGCCGTACGGCGTCGGCACCGAGTGAGCGCAGGGCCTGGTCGACGGCGGCGGTGCGCAGCAGCGCCCGCCCGGAGCCGGGCTCGGCGTCGTCCGCCTCCAGTTCGGTGAGCCGGCGCTCGGCCTGGGCGCCGACCCACACGGCGTCGTCCGCGAGCCCCCGGCTCACCTCCCCCGCCGGTTCGTACGGCTCCCGCCCCCACACGGCCTGCGCGGCGCCCCGCAGGTGGACGGCCACGGCGTCCAGGACGTCGGGCACCGGCCCGGCCCCGGTGGGTTCGTCGCGGAGCACCGAGATCAGCGTCAGCAGGTCGTCACGCACCCGCTGGGCGGCCTCCACGGCCTCCTCGACCGCGTCGGGGGCCGTGCCGCCGGGCTCCTTGGCGATGTAGCCGAGCGCCGCCGTGACCATGTCGGCGTCCACCGCGGCCTTCCTGATCCGCTCGTCGGCCCGCTCGACGCCCGCCTTCCCCCGGGCCATCTGCGCCAGCGTCCGGGCGGCCGCCGCGTGCGAGTCGAGCATCCGGCCGACCCGCTCGGCCAGCCGGTCCGTCTCCCCTCGCGGCCACAGCAGCCGCGCGCACGCGATGGCGATGACACCGCCGAGGATGGTCAGCACGACCCGCGACTCGGCGATCCCCGCGGTCTGCGGCCTCTGGAAGTCGAGCAGCAGCAGCACGCACATCGTCATGAACGTCGCCCAGTAGGCCTGGTGGGTCGGGGCCAGGCCGAACGCCAGCGCGGCCGACACCCCGATCAACGCGACGAGCGTCCAGTGACCCGGCATGAGGTGGAGGATGCCGGCCGAGATCAGGCCCCCGGCCGTGCTGCCGCCCACCCGCGCCCACACCTTCGCCCGCGTCTCGCCGTACGTCGGCTGGATGGTGACCAGCACCGCGATCACCAGCCAGTGCGGATAGGCGGGCTTGAACAGCACGATGACGATCGAGGCGAAGGCGGTGCCGAGCACGACCCGCAGGGCGTGCCGCACGCGCGGGTCGTCGAAGGCGAGCGACGGAGAGACCGCCAGCGTGGTCAGATCGAGGCCGGGTGTGCACAGGCGGCGGGCCGCCTCAAGGGAGCCGTCGAGCGCCTCCCGGATCCGCCCGGCGCTGTGCGCGATCTGCCGGAGGAGGACGAGCACGACCATCTCGCGCCTGCCGCCCGCGGCCCGGTCGCGCAGCCGGTCGACCCGGTCGCCGAAGTCCACGATCGACACGCGCTCGGGCGGGCACTCGGCCAGATAGGCGCGCAGCGTCGCGGACAGCGAGGCCACGAGGTCGCAGATCCCCGCCTCGTCCGCCGCGCCGGGCGCACGCCGGGCCAGCGTGCCGCACAGCCCGCGCAACGCGATGATCTCGTGGAACACCCGGCGCAACGCGAGCGCGACCTCCTCTGCCGCCCGCGACCGCTCCCACTGGACGCGGCGGGCGCGGGCCATGCGGACATCGGCGATCGCGGCGGTGGCCTTCCTGCGGCGCTCGTCCCACTCGTCCTGACCGACGGCGGGGTCGGCCACGGCCTCGGCCAGCTCGGCCAGGGTGTCGGCCGCCTCGCCCAGCACCGCGACGACCGGGCGGGTGCGCCGCCACGGCCAGGGCAGCGTGAGCAGGACTGCCGCCAGCAGGCCGCCGAGCAGTTGCAGGCCGGTGTGCGGCGCCGGATCGAGCGGCAGCGGGTTGGCGGCGGTCAGCAGCAGCGTGAGCGCCGGGGTGACGCCGATCGGGCGCACCAGGCCGCCCAGCCCGGCCAGGGCAGAGGCGACCAGCACCATGGCCCAGCTGCTGCCCGACAGCAGGATCCCCAGCGACGTCCCCACGCCGACCGACAGCACGACGCCGAGCAGAAACGGCGTGCGCACACCCGCGGGGTTCACGATGGCCCGCCCCGCGACCAGCCACGCGCCGACGCCGACCGTCGCGCCGCCCGCGGGATGGCCGGCGAGCAGGCCGGTCAGCAGCGGGATCAGCAGGCAGGCGGCCCCGGTCAGGCCGAAGCCGAGCGCGAGGCGTGGATCCTCCAGCCTCGGCGCCCTGGCGAGCACGACGTTCCTGAGCGGCAGGCGGGTGTTTCTACCCGCCGTGCCGCCCGGCAATCAGGGGCGGCTCATCCGGGCCAGCCGTCCGGTGCCGGGGGCGAGGTGCTCCCACGACGGCACGTCCAGCTCGATCACCGCGTACGCGCAGGGCGGGAAGCCGTCGAGCCGCGCGTCGGTGAGGGCGACCACGAGCTCGTGCACGCCCGGGTTGTGGCCGACGAGCACCACCGCCGCGATCTCGTCGTCCGTACGGCGCAGCACGCCGAGCAGGTCGTCGGGGTACGCCTCGTAGATGTCGCGCTCGATCTCGACGGGAGCGTCGAGGCCGAGCAGCTCGGCGGTCCTGCGGGTGCGGACCGACGGCGAGCACAGGACGAGCTCCGGGGCGAGCCGCCTGATCTCCTCCCCCGCCGCGCGGGCGTCGCGCTCACCACTGGGGGTGAGCGGACGTTCGGTGTCCAGGAGGCCGGGCACCTGGCCCGCCTTGGCGTGCCTGACCACGACGAGCGTCCGGGCGCTCACGGCATGGCCCACACGGCGAGACCCACGATCACGGCCATCATCACGGCCATGGTCAGCAGGATCAGCGCCAGCGTCCTGCCCCCGTTCGGCTTGTCCATAAGTGCTCAGTGTATGGAGAAGGTCCCCCGCTCCAGGAGCGAGGGACCTTCGTAGTCAGTGCTCTCAGTGAGCGACGGGCTCCGTGGCGCGGGACTCCACGTCGGCCTCACCGGACGGGGCGATGCCCGTGGCGCGGCGCTTGGAGACCACCACGGCGCCGACCACGACCGCCACCGCGACGACCGTCGCGGTGACACGGACCGCGACGTTGTCGGCGTACGTGACGACGGCCGGGGCGATCAGCAGCGCGACCAGGTTCATCACCTTGATCAGCGGGTTGATGGCCGGGCCGGCGGTGTCCTTGAACGGGTCGCCGACGGTGTCACCGATGACGGTGGCGGCGTGCGCCTCCGAGCCCTTGCCGCCGTGGTGGCCGTCCTCGACCAGCTTCTTGGCGTTGTCCCAGGCGCCGCCGGAGTTGGCGAGGAACACCGCCATCAGCGTTCCGGCCGCGATGGCGCCGGCCAGGTAGGCGCCGAGCGGCGCGTACCCGAGCGCGAAGCCGACCGCGATCGGGGTCAGCACGGCGAGCAGGCCGGGGGTCGCGAGCTCGCGCAGCGAGTCGCGGGTGCAGATGTCCACCACGCGGCCGTAGTCCGGCAGCTCGGTGCCGTCCATGATCCCCGGCTTGGTGCGGAACTGCTCGCGCACCTCGTACACGACCCGGCCGGCGGCGCGGCCGACGGCGCTGATCGCGAGGGCGGAGAACAGGAACACCACGGCCGCGCCGACGATGAGGCCGACCAGGGCGTTCGGGGCGTCCACCGACAGGCTGAAGTTCGCGAACGACCCGAGCGCGTCCTTCACGCCCTGTGTCGCCTTGGCCAGCTCGCCTTCGACCGCCGTACGGAACGAGCCGAACAACGCGGTCGCCGCGAGCACGGCGGTCGCGATCGCGATGCCCTTGGTGATCGCCTTGGTGGTGTTGCCGACCGCGTCGAGCGAGGTGAGCACGCGCGCACCCTCGCCCTCGACGTCGCCCGACATCTCGGCGATGCCCTGGGCGTTGTCGGAGACCGGGCCGAAGGTGTCCATCGACACGATCACGCCGACCGTGGTCAGCAGGCCGGTGCCCGCGAGGGCCACGGCGAACAGCGCCACGGTCACGTTGCCGAAGCCGAGCAGGAACGCGCCGTAGACCGCGCCGCCGATCAGCAGCGCCGAGTAGACCGCGGACTCCAGACCGACCGAGATGCCGGACAGGATGACGGTGGCGGGGCCGGTGAGCGAGCTCTCGCCGATCTCCCGCACCGGGCGCCGGTTGGTCTCGGTGAAGTAGCCGGTGAGGATCTGGATGGCGCTGGCCAGCACCAGGCCCACGAGCACCGCGCCGATGGCGATCAGGCGCGGGTCGGCGGTGAGCGCGGCGACGTCCGCGGCCGCGCCGGACAGCTCGGCGAAGCTCGACGGGAGGTACGCGAACGCGGCGACGGCCACCAGCACGGCCGAGATGGCTGCGGAGATGAAGAAGCCGCGGTTGATGGCGGCCATGCCGGAACGGTCGCGGGAGCGCGGAGCCGTGGTGAAGATGCCGATGACCGCGGTGATCACACCGATCATCGGGACGATCAGCGGGAAGACCAGGCCCTCGGTGCCGAACGCGGCCTTGCCCAGGATCAGGCTCGCGACCAGGGTGACGGCGTACGACTCGAACAGGTCGGCGGCCATGCCGGCGCAGTCGCCGACGTTGTCACCGACGTTGTCGGCGATGGTGGCCGCGTTGCGCGGGTCGTCCTCGGGGATGCCCTGCTCGACCTTGCCGACCAGGTCGGCGCCGACGTCGGCGGCCTTGGTGAAGATGCCGCCGCCGACACGCATGAACATCGCGAGCAGCGCGGCCCCGAAGCCGAACCCCTCGAGGACGTTCGGCGCGTCGCCCTTGTAGACCAGCACCACGATCGCGGCGCCCAGGAGGCCGAGGCCGACCGTGAACATGCCGGCCACGCCACCCGTACGGAACGCGATGCGCATCGCGGTCTTCTCACCCGACTCGCGGGCGGCGGACGCCACGCGGACGTTTCCGCGTACGGCGAGCCACATTCCGATGAAACCGGTCAGCGCGGAGAACACCGCGCCGACGACGAAGAAGACGGACCGGCCGATGCGCTCGCCGGTCGAGCCCGCGGGGAGCAGAAGGAGCAGGAACGGAATGACGACGACGAATATGGCCAGCGTCCGGAACTGCCGCGCGAGATACGCGGCGGCGCCCTGCTGCACGGCACGCGCGATGTTCTGCATTCGCTCGGTGCCCTGCCCTGCGGCGAGCACCTCGCGGACGAGACCGCCCGCGACCGCCAACGCCAGCAACGCCACGACGGCGACGACTATGACAAGAGTGAGATGGGAACCGTTCAGAGCTACCGCTGCGCCTTCGCCAGCGGCGTGCAAGGCAAACATCCGTCCTCCTCGGCCAGACGGGGTTTCGGTCCTCCTGCCCGGACGACGCTGAACGAACCCACTGGCCGTGCGGCGCTTCCGGGCGGGTTGGCAAGTGCCGCTTCCGGTTGCATCCGCAATACCTTGGCCGGTGCCGGGAGTCTACGCAGCGACGCCACGGATATGAAGGCCCTCGCGCCTCGTAATCGAAACGGCGTCCAGTAATGCCCGAACATTTGCACCGCTATGAAGGGGCTTTGACCAGCGGAGTCAGGGGCGCGGCGGCGATGGACGCCCTGGTTACGGCACTCCCCTACTCCTGGTTTCGGCCTGTCCGAAATAGGGCCGGACATAGCAAAAGATCGAGTGTCACGCCGGGGGCGACACTCGATCTGCTCGTAGGTTTCGCCTCGAAGCCTGCCGCGGCAGGTCTTCGAGGTGCGTGAAAGTCCTCTTGGATGCCCTGTGAGGCTTGGCGGCTTTCGCCGGTCAGGGGGCGGCGATGCCGGGGGACGACGCGGGCCAGCTCATGCGGATGCGCATGCCCTTCGGCCCGGGGAGCACCTCGACGTCGTCGGCAAGTCCCGCGATGACCGCGATGCCCAGATTGTCGATCTCGGGCATGAGGCTGCCGTTCGCCTCCAGCACCTGGGGCGTCACGTCCTCGCTGGGGGCGGCGTCCGTGACCGTCACCTCGAAGCGCCCCGCGTCATCGCGTAACTCGATGCGTACCGGCTCCCCCGGGCAGTGGAGGCGGTGCGCCTCCACAGCCCGCGAGCACGCCTCCCCGACGGCGAGCCGCACCTCGTCCAGGATCGCCTCGGCCACTCCCGTGCGGCGGGCGATGGCCGTGGCGACCAACCGGGCCGTACGCACGTGGGCGGGCAGAGCGCTGAACGTCAGCTCGACGGTGGCCATGTTGCTGAGTCCTCGGCCGTCACTTGTCCCGGCCGTGGGCTTCCTTGGCCTCCTCGACCGAGGCGTAGATCCCGAAGACCTTCGTCAAGCCGGTGATGCGGAAGATCTTCAGGATGCGCTCCTGCGTGCAGACGAGCTCCAGGGAACCGTCGTGCGCCCGCACCCGCTTGAGGCCGCCGACCAGCACGCCAAGACCGGTCGAGTCGAGGAAGTCCACCTTCTCCATGTTCACGAGCAGGTGGAAGTTGCCCTTGTTGACCAGGTCGATCAGCAGCTCACGCAGTCTGGGCGCGGTGTAGACGTCGATCTCACCCTCGACATCGACGATGGTGAGATTGTCCTCGGAATGGTGGTCCAACTTCAGATCCACAGATCCTCCAGCGCCTTACTTGCGTAGGTCTCGATACAGGTCATGCATCCTGGTAGTCCAGAGGCACGACCCGATGCGCGGCATTCAACCACGCTACGACTCCGTGTCTATACGAAATCACGACTCCGGGCGACTCTCCCCGCAGATGCCAAACTGGAAACCAGTGACTCCGACTTCTTCGTCCTCTGCCCGAACAGGCGACCTTCTCACCCGTCTGCTCGCGGTTCCCGCACGCCGGGGACGCGTCACTCATGTGGAGCATGTTCCAGCACGTCAGGCAGGTGAGGCGAGATGGCCGGAATGGGCTCCTGAGCTGCTGGTCTCGCGCCTTCGCCTGCAAGGTGTCTCTGGCCTGTGGGAACACCAGCTTATAGCCGCCGAGCTGGTTAAACGTGGCCAAAACGTGATCATTGCCACAGGAACCGCGTCCGGAAAATCGCTGGCCTACCTGGTGCCGGCCGTCGCGGACATCTTCGCCGGTGGCACCGTGCTTTATCTCACCCCGACCAAGGCACTCGCCGCCGACCAGCTCAGAGCCCTGCGCAAGCTGCGGCTGACGCAGGTGCGCGCGGCGACGTACGACGGCGACACGCCGCCAGAGGAACGCCGGTGGGTCCGTCAGAACGCCAACTACGTGCTGACCAACCCGGACATGCTGCACAGGTCGATTCTGCCCCGGCACTCGTCCTGGTCGTCGTTCTGGCGGCGGCTGCGGCTGGTGGTCGTGGACGAGTGCCACGGCTACCGGGGCGTCTTCGGCTCCCACGTCGCCCAGATCCTGCGCCGGCTGCGCCGGGTCGCCGCCCGATACGGCTCTTCTCCCGTGTTCCTGCTGGCGTCGGCCACCGCGAGCGACCCCGCCGCCGCGGGAATGCGCCTTACCGGGCTTGAGATGGCCGAGGTGACCACGGACGCCTCTCCCCGGGGTTCGACCACCTTCGCCCTGTGGGAGCCGCCTCTGACCGATTTACGCGGGGAAAGCGGCGCTCCCGTCCGCCGTACGGCCACGGCCGAGGCGGCCGATCTCCTGGCGGACCTCGTGATCGAGGACGTCCGCACGCTCGCGTTCGTCCGCTCCCGCCGCGCCGCCGAGGCCGTCGCCCTCACCGCCCGCCGCACTCTTGAGGAGGTCGAGGCCCTCCTCGACGCCGAGCCCCAGCCGTACGGGGAGTACGGAGAGGGCCTGCCGGAAGAGATGAGCGACGCGGGCCGGCCCTTCGGCAGCGTTTCGGGCGGCGCGGGCCAGGCCTTCGGCGACGGCGCGGGCGACGGCACGGCTCGGGGCGACGCCTCAGGCGCCGGCGGGGCACGCGACGCGGGCCGGCCCTTCGGCAGCGTTTCGGGCGGCGCGGGCCAGGCCTTCGGCGACGGCGCGGGCGACGGCACGGCTAGGGGCGACGCCTCAGGCGCCGGCGGGGCACGCGACGCGGACCGGCCCTTCGGCGAGATCGGCGGCGGGCGGGAGCGGCCCTCCTCCGTGGCCGCCGAGATCCCCCAGGGCACCAAGACCTCCGACACCGCCGAGACCTCCCATGAAACGGCTGAGACCGGCGCGGGCCGCGGGACCGACCATAGAGTGCGGCTGGCCGACCGGGTGGCGGCCTACCGGGCGGGCTACCTGGCCGACGATCGGCGCGTGCTCGAAAAGGCCCTGCGTTCGGGCGAGCTGACCGGCCTGGCCACCACCAACGCTCTCGAGCTCGGCGTCGACGTCTCGGGGCTCGACGCGGTCCTCATCGCCGGGTGGCCCGGCACCCGTGCCTCCTTGTGGCAGCAGGCGGGCCGGGCCGGGCGTGCGGGCCAGGACGCGCTGGCCGTACTGATCGCGCGTGACGATCCGCTCGACACCTACATCGTCCATCATCCGGAGGCGGTGTTCGGGCAGCCCGTGGAGGCCATCGTCCTCGATCCCGACAATCCGTACGTGCTGGCGCCTCACCTGTGCGCGGCCGCCGCGGAGATCCCGCTGACCGAGGACGACCTGAAGACCTTCGGCCCGGCGGCGCGGGGCGTGCTCGACGATCTCGTGGAGCAGGGGCTGCTGCGCAGGCGCCCCACGGGGTGGTTCTGGACGAGCCGGGACCACGCCGCCGATCTGGCGGACATCCGCGGCTCGGGCGGCGCTCCCGTACAGGTCGTGGAGGCGTCCACCGGCCGTCTGCTGGGCACGGTCGACGAGCCGTCGGCGCACACCATGGTCCATGCCGGGGCCGTCTACCTGCACCAGAGCGAGACGTTCGTGGTCGACGTGCTCGACCTGGAGGCGGGGGTCGCCCTGGTCACCGCCGCCGACCCGGACTACACGACCTTCGCGCGGGACGTCACCGACATCCGGGTGATGGAGTCGCTGCGGTCGCGGCCCTTCGGGCCCGGCACCCTGCACTTCGGCTCGGTGGAGGTCACCCGCCAGGTCGTCTCGTACCTCAAGCGGCGCACGCAGACCGGGGAGGTCCTCGGCGAGGAGCCACTCGACCTGCCGCCGCGTACGCTCTGCACACGCGCGGTCTGGTGGACCCTGCCCACGCCCGCGCTCGCCGACCTCGTCAAGCCTGGAGAAGCGGTCGATCTCGGCGGGGCGGCGCACGCGGCCGAGCACGCCTCGATCGGCCTGCTGCCGCTCTTCGCGACCTGCGACCGCTGGGACATCGGCGGCGTATCCACCGAGCTCCACCCCGACACCGGCCTGCTCACCGTCTTCGTCTACGACGGCCACGACGGTGGCGCGGGCTTCGCCGAGCGCGGGTACGCCCGGGCGTCCGACTGGCTGACGGCGACACGGGAGGCGATCGCCTCGTGCGAGTGCGAGCGCGGCTGCCCGTCCTGCATCCAGTCCCCCAAGTGCGGCAACGGCAACGAGCCGCTCGACAAGGCCGGAGCGATCCGCCTCCTCGACATCCTCCTGGCCACCTGATTACGGCGCACAACACGGCAGACCACGGACGGGACCGAACAGACAGGCAGGCCCTCCGGGGAGCGGAGCGACCTGCCCCGGCAGGCGGGCCCTCCCAGCACGGCCCCCCACGAGGCGATCAACGGCGGAGGCGGCCGACGCGCACCGGAGGCACATGTCCGAGGGATCCGCCTTCTGACCCCTGATCACGGCGCACGGAGACACGGCGGGCCGCCGCCCCTGGCAGGCGGATCGGCTCGCCTCATAGGCGGGCGGGCGGCGGAGGTGCCGGGACGATGCGGCCGTCAGAGATCGCGCCGACGGCCGGAGTAGAGGTGGTCGTCGTCCTCCGTCCAGATGTCCGGCTCGGGCTGGCGGAGAGGCCGTTCCAGCATCTGGCCGTTGATCGCCGCACCCGCGGGCACCACCGGCGCCGGTATCACCGGCGGCGGCTCCTGCCGGTCCGGCCGGTCGAGAGCGGGCGCCGGTTCCTGACCGAAGGTCGTGGTCTCCTGGTCCGTGCCCGTGCCCGTGTCCGTGCCCGCGTCAGGATCGGCATCCGCGCCGACACCTGAGCCAGGACCGGAGTGGGTGCCCGTCCCTGCGCCCGCGCCGACGCCTGTGCCAGGGCCGGGGTAGGTGCCCGTGCCGGGGTAGGTGCCCGTGCCGGGGTAGGTGCCCGTGCCGACGCCTGCGCCAGAGCCCGGCAAAGTGCCCGTCCCTGCGCCCGCGCCAGGGTTGGCGCCCGTGCCGACGCCTGAGCCAGGGCCTGGGGAGGTACCCGTCCCTGCGCCCGCGCCAGGGTTGGCGCCCGTGCCGACGCCTGAGCCAGGGATGGTGTCCACACCGACGCTTGCGCCCGGGATGGTGTCCGCGCCCGCGTCAGGGTTGGTGTCCGTACCGGCATCTGCGGCCGGGATGGTGTCGGTGTCCTCGGTCGTCGAGGAGACGGCGTCCAAGTGGGTCTCGGTGTCGGCCTCCGTCTCCGGGAGACTCTCGCGGGCCTTCGGCCTGGCCAGGATGACGGAGGGACGTCGCAGGGGCGCCTTCCCCCGGGCCTTCGCCGTGGCGCCGGCACTCAACGCGGCCGCGCCACTCGCCACCATGGCGGCCTCAGGTGAGGCGCCCGTCTGTCCTGTCAGCGGCCGCGGCTCCGGACCGCCGGATCGTCCCGCGCCCGCGCTGTCACTCGTCAGGCCCTTGCGCCGCAGCCAGGCGCCCAGGTTCGCGCCTGTGAGGAGCAGGACGACGGCGAGGGCGACGTACACGCCGAAGCTCAGCCCGCCGAGCGGCAGGAAAGACGACTGAGCCGTCATCTTCGGGTCGTCGGCCTTCTCCGGGACGACCACCGGCTCGGTCTGGTCACTGCCGCCGTTCGCCTCCGGCAGCGTGAGCTCGGTGTCCTTCGGCAGCTCGGTGTCCTTGGGCAGTGCCGGTTCCGGGTTCGGCACGGCGGCGGACTGATGCGTCTTCGGAGTGTGGACGGCGGGTGGCCTGGCCGCCGACTGGACCGGCTTCTTCGACGGCTTCGGCGAGGGGCTCGGGGACGCCTTCGGAGCGGGAATGGTCACGTACGCGGCCGAGGAGCGCTGAGAGGCGACGGTGCCGCCTGTGCCGTCCGATCGGTACGCACGGACGGAGACGTCCACCTTCTGCCCGCCCAGGCCGGCCGGAAGCGCCATGCTCGTCTGACAGATCGAACCGGAGCAGGCGGAGTCGGCGGAAACGGAGCCGGACTTACCGGCCTTGACCGAGGCGATCTCGTACGACTGGAGATCCGGCTCGGCGCCCTTCGCCCAGCGGACCAGGACTGTCGAAGGATTCTTGAGCTGCGCCTCGACCCCGGCGGGAGCCTCCGGCGGGCGGCTGAGCACAAAGGTCGAGGTGGCGTAGGTCTTGTGCGTGACCTCGCCGAACAGGCTGACCGTGAACGTGCCGTTGGGGGCGTTGCCCGGGTCGAAGGCTCCGCTGATCGTCTGGTTCGCGCCACCCGAAGCGATCTTCTGCCGGGATATGGACGGTCCCTCGACGTACAGGGCCATGCTGATCTGGTACCAGTCCGTCTTCGCGGACACGGCCACCGCGCCGGACGACTTGACGACCTCCCCGTCCGCGGGAGACAGGATCTCGGCGTCGGCCGCGTTCGCGGGTGCGGCACCGATCATCGGCGTGCACGTCAGAGCCGCCAGACCGATCAACGCCGTTGTGCCCAGCCTGCGAACCCTGGTCACGACGCATCCCTTCGTACAGAACCGTCCGCCCCGGCTGCATCGGCCGAACACGAACGGCGACTGAGAGTACGCGGCACTTTACGCCAGCCGTCCGCTCTTGGACCTTGTGTCTAAGAAGTCGTGATTCTATTGCGACAGAAGCAGCCCCAGATGCGGAAGATCCAGATGCGCTCTGTGCCAGGGCGCGCCTGACCGGCCGATAAGGCCTCATCACGGCTCAACGGGTGTCAGCGGCGGGACCGCGGCTTCGATGGCGGCCACCGCCGCGAGGCAGAGATCCTTTCGGAATCGGGGACCGATGATCTGCACCGCCTGTGGAAACCCGCCGCGTTCGGCGATCGGCACCGCCACCGCGTTCACCCGTGGGTTCACCGCCTCGATGCGTCGCAGATGGGCCTCGATCGCCTCGCGGCACGACACCTCCCCGCCCCTGACGAGCTCGGCCAGGTCGCTCGCCGCCATCTCCCAGAGCTCCGTCACCGTGCACTCCTTTCGCCCGCCGTGGCTGCCGAACCTAGGGCGGATCTCCGGGAGAGAGCAGTCTTGTTCTTCGCCGCACGCTGATCCGCCCACCGGGCCGGTCTTCGCATGCCGGGACACCGACTCATGCCGGGGCACCGACCGGACCGGCCGATGCGGAGGCGGTGGCCGTCGCGGAACCGAGGAGGGGGACCACGAACCGCATGGTCACCACGATCTCGGCGACACCACCCGACAGCGAGCACGACCGCAGCACCGCGCCGTTGGCGACCGTGATCGCTTCCGCTCGATGACACGCCTCGTCCGGCACGGCCAGCGCCACGCGAGCGGCCCCGAGCGCGCTGAGGTCGGCGGCGCTCTGCGCTCGGTGTCGCGCGACCCGAGCGACGCCCACCTGGACGACGACCATCGCCGCCGCCCAGACGAAGATCATGAGGGCGATCGTCCAGATGGTCGCCGAGCCGCGTTCCCGCCCGAAGCTCGCCGGACCCCTGCATGCCTGCGATCTGCTCATCCACATGCCCCGCTATCCGCGATCCTCCAGGTCGGCCCAATGCCAGATCGTCCGAGTCCGGGCCTCCGGGTCCGAGCCCCCCATGTCCGGGCCTCGTGTCCAGGTCTTCATGCCAGGGCTCCATGTCCAGGTCTCCATGTCCGGGCCCCATGTCCGGGCCTCCGGGTCCGTGCCTCCGTGTCTGGGCCTCCGTGTCTGGGCCTCCGTGTCTGGGCCTCCGTGTCTGGGGCCGCGTGGTCTTGTATTCGCGCCGAGTGCATGATGAGCCGATCCTTGAGTCGGTTCCTGCGGACTCAGGGCCGCTTCCGGCTGCGTTCTTGTGGCTTCGCCGCCGCTTCGTCATCCGCGTTCGCCCCGTCGGTCGCGCATGCCTGGTCGGTCGCGCATGCCTGGTCGGTCGCGTACGCCTGGTCTCGGAGCGGCCAGGTCTTCCCGGAAGCCCGGAGACCGGGTCACCCGCGCGGGCGCGGACAGCGGCGGAAGAACGCCGGGTTCGGTGCTCGAGACAGCGGCGGCCCGGAGGCGAGCCGGCGGGAGCGGCGTCCTGAAAGGCGGCCGGACGGTCGCCACGACCTCGACCCGGGTGGTGTCCGCCCCCACGCGAATCGTCACCGTGGCGCCCTCCGGAGCCAGTCGCAGGACTGCCTCGCGCACCTCTTCGGCCACCTCTCCGCGCGCCGCCGCCCGTGCGCCGGCCCGGGCCGCGTCGACACATCGCAGTTGCGCGCCCACGATCGCCACCACCCACAGTGCGGCGGTCAGCACCAGCACGAGGGCCGGAAGCGCGACAGCGGTCTCCGCCGTCACCGACCCTCTGGCTGCGCTACGAAGCCTCCGTGACCCAGGCCGAGTCGCCCAACGATCCCGCCGGAGCCTCCGCCAGAGCCGCACGTCCGCCACACGGCGTCGCGGCAGCCACGCACAGCAGCGCATCGCCGGAAGACTCAGGCGGCCAGCTTCAGCGCCTTCTGGATGAGCGCGGCGAGCATCGACCTCACCTCGGCACTGGTGACCACCTTCCAGAGCAGTGCGGCGAACCCGCAGGCGGCTATCGTGCCGACGGCGTACTCCGCCGTGGACATGCCCGCGTCGGCCCTCGTCCGGGCCTGCACCGCCCACTGAACGGACAGCTCCCGAGCACGGCGCGAGGCCGTGGCGACCGATCGCCGCAGCGCGGCGTACGACCTCCGCGAGACGCCACCCATCGCTCGCACGGCGTTCCGGAGCCGGCCGAATCCCGCCCAACGGCCGAAGCCTGTGAACAGGGACGTACGTCCGGACCGGCCCAAGCTGGTGAGCACGGACATACGCGCCGAGACGACGCCCGTGAGCGCGGATATGCGCCCGGGGCAGCCGAAGCGGGTGAACGCGGACGTGCGGCTGAAGCGGGTGGACAGGAACGTGCGCCCAGAGCGGACGACGCGCCTGAGCACGGGCGCGCGCCCGGGGCGACTGAACGCGGATGTGGGCCCGGAGCGGCCGAGCAGTGCCCTTCGTGCGGAGCGCACGAGCACCGCCCATCGTGCCGGCCGCGCCCTGTGACGACCCACAGCGCCACTGTCTCGCCGCCGGAGGGTCGTGCCCGTCTGGCTCCTCCGGCCGGTCGCGGCGTGCTTGCTCATCGGTCCTCCTGATCCCGCTCGGGGCGGCCACTCCGCCCGTGCTGGGGTCAGACTGCGGGATCGCGCATGGCCGAATTCGGACCGAGCACGGTTCTGTGGACAAGAACGCCGCAGCCGTAGTTGTCCACAACGACAGCACCCCCGAATATGGAGAGACGACTAGCGAATGGTGAGCTCTTGGGTCATTTGCTCCGCTCGCTGTCCACAGGTGTGGATGAAGTTGTCCACAGGCTGTTCACGGCAGGAGCTCTGCCCCTTGTTCACAGGAGGAGGAACCGGCCTGTCGCTCACGGCAGGAGGATCTGGCCCGCCAGGCCCGCGACCATGGGGACGATCCCCAGGAAGACGAAGGCCGGCAGGAAGCAGAGCCCGAGCGGCGCGACGGCGTGGACGCCCACCCTCCGCGCCGCGGCCGACGCCGTCGCCTGAGCCGTACGCCGGGCATCGTCGGCGAGCCGGGTGAGGACGTCGGCGACCGGCGCGCCGCTCTGGGCGGCCCTGATCATCGTTCTGGCCAGAGCCCCGAGCGCCGGCTCATCGGACAGCGCGGCCCACGCCTCCTCGGGAGGCGCGCCCAGGCGCATCTGAGCCCCCACCCACGAGAGGCGCTCGCCCACCGGGCCCGCGATCGCGACGGCGGTCGTCTCGACGGCCCCGCTCATCGGCTGTCCCGCCCGGAGACAGGCGACGATCAAATCGACGGCGAACGGAAGGTCGGCCCCCATGCGCTCTCTGCGGCGCCTGACCTCGGCCGGCTCCCGCCTGCGGACGGCGACGAACAGGCCGATGGCCGCCACCGTCCCCGCGCACGCCCCCATCAGGCCGCCGAGAAACAGGAACAGCGCGACCCCCACGGGCGCCGCGACGGCCATCCCCCGGCGTGCCGCGCTCTCGCTCATCGACCCGGGGCCTGGTGACCCCCTTACCGGCGTCTCCGACGCCGCCGTCGAAACGATGGAGTTCAGCCGCGCCGCCGGCGAACGGGCAACCGGCCACGTCAGCATGGCCAGCGTGGTCAGGAGCCCGGCCAGTACAGCGATCATGTCCCGCTCCCTCCTCAGCAGACAACCGTGCGGGGCCGTCGTTCACGGCAGCGTCAGCTCCTCCGCCCGGGTGACGAGCCTGTGGGTCCACCAGACGCCGGCGGCGTCGAGGGCGAGCCCCACGGCCAGGCAGACGAACCCCGCCGGGCCGCCGAACAGGAACGCCAGCGGATCCATGCCGAGCCCGGCGGCCATCAGCAGGCCGAGCACGGGCAGGCCCGCCAGCATCCGGGCGGTCGCCCGGGGGCCGGAAAGCTGGGCGGCGACCTCCTCCCGATGAGCCTGTGCTTCCCGAAGAGACGCGCACACCCGTTCCACCAGTGCGGTAAGGCCCCCGCCCACGGCCACGCTCACCCGCCAGCACGCGGCCAGCCGGGCCAGGCCCTCGCCGCCGCGGGCGGGAGCGGCGTTCAGCAGCGCCTGGGCGACATCCCCGCCGTCCCGGGCGGCGGCGACCACCGGGGCGAGCGCCGCCGGGTCGGGTGGGTCGACCGAGGAGACCGCCCGCGCGAGGGCGTCTCCCGGAGTCCTGCCCGCCGACAGCTCGGCTGCCAGGCTCTGGCACAGCTCGATGGACGCCGCGCGCCAGGCCGCCGCCGTCGCCCCCGGCCGTGGGCGGCGGGTGAGCGCGGTCCAGAACCCGCGCATATCCCTTGGCCGCCGTCTCCGTGTGAGCGACGTCAGCCGTGTCGTCCCGGCGTCCGGCCCGGTCCACTCCCAGGCGGCGAGGGCGGCGGCGAGCATCGCGACCAGTGCCGGGACCAGCCCGCCCGGCGGCGTCATGACGGCCGCGAGGCCGGGCAGCGCGCTCCCACCGCCTCGAAGGACGGGCAGCGTGCGCGCAACGTCTCGAAAGACGGGCCCCGGCGTGCCCGGCCGTCCGGATCGAAGGTCAGGGCCGGAGCCGCGGTCACCAGGCCGGACGGGCCGCGTTCGAGCACGCAGATCTCGGCGACGCGGCGGCGGCCTCCCCCGGCCTCCCGCGCGAGGTGGATGACGAGATCGAGCGCGGCGGCGATCTGACTGTGCACCGCCTCCCGCGACAGCCCGGCCGCACAGGCCAGAGCCTCCAGCCTCGCGGGCACGTCGGCGGCGTTGTTCGCGTGCAGCGTGCCGCAGCCTCCCTCGTGGCCCGTGTTGAGGGCGGCAAGGAGATCGACAACCTCGGCTCCTCGCACCTCGCCCACGACGAGGCGATCGGGCCGCATCCGGAGGGCCTGCCGTACGAGATCGCGCAGCCCGACCCCGCCCGCGCCTTCCAGGTTCGGCGGCCGTGCCTCCAGCCGTACGACGTGCGGGTGCACGGGCTGCAGCTCGGCGGAGTCCTCGACCAGCAGCAGACGCTCCGCCGGGCCGGCGAGTGAGAGCATGGCGCTCAACATCGTTGTTTTTCCTGTGCCGGTGCCGCCCGTGACCAGGAATGCCAGCCGGGCCGCCATGATCGCGCGGAGCACGGCGGCTCCGCCCTCCGCGGCGAGTTCTTCCACCGTGAACGCCCGCCGTGACGGCAGCCGCAGGGACAGGCAGGTTCCCTCGGCCGCGATCGGCGGGAGCACCGCATGCAGGCGCACGCCGCCCGCGAGCCGGGCGTCCACATAAGGGCACGCGTCGTCGAGACGGCGTCCGGCAGCCGCGGCCAGGCGCTGGGCGAGCCTGCGGACCTCGTCGTCTCCCGGAAACGTCACGCTCGTCCTGCGCAGGCCGTCCCCGTCGTCCACCCACACCTCGCGCGGCCCGTTGACCAGGATGTCCGTGACACCCGGCTCGGCCAGCAGGGCTTCGAGCGGGCCCGCGCCGATGAGATGAGCGCGCAGCGTTCGGGCGACGGCGAGGACCTCGGCGTCGCCGAGCACGGCCCGCTCCGCGCGCAGGGCCGCCGCCACCTGGGCCGCGGTGGGGGCGGCACCGGTCTGCGAGAGCCGTACGCGCACCGCCTCAACGAGATCGGCGGCGACTCCGGGAACGGTCACGGGGTCTTCACGGGTCATGAGCCGCCCGCCCCGGTGAACGGCCGACCGCTCTGGTCGGTCCGATGGCTCCGGTCACTTCGGCGGACCCGGCCGGTCCGCTCGGCCCTGTCGGCCCTGTCGGCCCGGTCGGCCCGGTCGGCTGGGTCGGCCGGGTCGGGTGAGGAAGACCCGGCGAGGAGGGAGTCGAGCAGTTCGGCGCAGAAGCGGCCCAGCGGAGAGCGGCGCAGCGGCGGCGGATCTCCCCGATCGAGCGTCTCCACGAGCCCGCGCACCTCCGGGAGCACACCGACGCACGGGACGGACAGAGAGGCCGCGACGACCTCGGGATCGAGCGCCCCGGCGCGCATCACCAGGCGCAGGTCGCCGGTCCCCGGCCGGAGCAGCGTCACCGTCTGAGCCGCCGCGAGCGCTCCGCGCAGGTCCGCGGGAACGACGACGATCGTCGCGGCGGCCCGGGCGAGCGCCTCGGCCTCGCCTTCGCCGAGATTGCGGGGCAAATCGACCACGATCAGGTCGCAGCCGCGCTGCGCGGCGTCGAGCACGACACGCATCGCCTCCCGGGGTATGCGCACCGGCTCACCGCGATGCGCCGACAACACCGTGAGCTCCCCGAAGGTGGGCAGCGCCTCCTGAAGGGCGGCGAAGCTCACCCTGCCTTCCCTCCCGACGACGTCGGGCCAGCGGGCACCCTGGGCCTCCTCCTGACCGAGCAGCACGTCGACGCCGCCGCCGAGCGGGTCGGCGTCGACGAGGAGTGTGCGCAGCCCGCCGCGGGACGCCGTCAGCGCGAGGGAGGACGCGAGGACGGTGGCACCGGCTCCGCCCTTCCCTCCCACGACGCACAAGACCGTGCCGGCCCTGGTCACGGGCTCGGCGGCGTCGCCGAACTCCTCCACGAGAAGCCGTTCGGCCTCGGGCAGCTCCAGCACGGTGTGCGCCCCGACCGCGACGCATCTGCGCCACATGTCGGGGTCGTCGGCCGCCCGCGTCACGACCACCACGTTCTGCCGGGGTGGCGGACCCGTGGCGGCGAGATCGTCGGCCAGGTCGCCACCGACCACGACCAGCGGGGCCCTCATCCAGTGCGGGCGGGCCTGGGCGGCCGCGTGGGCGACGTCGAGTTCGACGCCCGCGGCGGCGGCGATGCGGAGCAGATCGTCGAGAAGTTCCTGATCGTCGGTTATGGCCAGTGGGCGTGGCATCGGCGTCTCCCTCTCGTCCGGGACGACTCGGCGGTTGGGAGGACCACGATGCGAGAGGCCGCGACCGGCCCGGGCGAGCGAACGCCGTTCTGTGGACGAAGCCCGGCCTGTGGACAGGACCGGGGCAGTTCGGGTCGTCCGCTATAGACCATGGACGGGGTCGAGAAAAAGGGCGACCCCCGCCGGGGGGGAGAGCGGGGGTCGCCTTGCGGTCCGGCTCTGGGGGGGTAGAGCCGGTCCCGTATTACAAGAAAGCTTTAAACAAGTAACCAGGACATGGCAAGGGTTCGAACCCCCTCAAGCCACGTCATTCCGGATGGAGACACACCGTATGCTGCCTGATCACGAGAGGTACGTCGAGGTCCTCGCCGGTCTGAGTAAAAATTTTTCCCACAGTCAGCGCGTCAGGTCGACAGGTGCGGTCGCAACGCGTGTGGGGACCGGCCACAAGGAGTCACCGTTCACCCCTTCGTATGCGACAAACGGTATGAATGTGGACAGAAATACAGGAATGACCAAGGTGACGCGTAAAGCTCTTGGACCTAGGGGTTTCCATCCCGGGGAAACGGACGTAAAAAGGGATTACGGACCTGCGGGTTCGTGTACGACATCGGGTACCCACGCGCGACCAGCCGCGGGAGGCGTGTCGAGACGGGCTTGACCCGCTCCGACAGATCAGGTGCACGCTTGGTAGCCCGGTGACACGTACCGGCGACGGCGTTCCACACCAGGGACGCCGTCCGCTTTGTCCGCACCGCGTGCGCATCACGACCCCCGTACGCCAGGGCGAGGCCCCGACGCAGCACCGGTCCAGCAGCCGCCCCCCGCACCGCCGCGACCACGAACCAGGCACTGCCTCAGCACCGCTGCGAACGCCTACCGTGCCCCAAGCGGCCTCGCGACACCAGCGGTGAACCGCCGCCTCCAGCAGCCGCCCACCACACCGCCACAACCGCGAACCCGGCACCGCGCCATCACCCCCGCGAACACCCACCGCGCCGGTCGGCCACGCGGCCCGCCATGTGCCCGCCGTACGCGGCGGCCGTACGGGACAGGGGCGGATCAGCGGGACATGGCCTCGCAGATCGCCGTCGTCTCGCGGACGCCGTGGACGACCGCCGAGGCGCAGTGCCTCACCCAGGTGCCGACGCCCTCCCCCGTGCCCTTGAGATAGGCCCTGAGGCCCTCGGCGTACGCGTCGCCGAGGTCGGCGTGGCCCACCTCCACCACGGCGAGCGACTTGGGATCGAGGCCGAGTTCCACCAGCGTGAGCCGCTCGGCGGCGCGGGCGACCAGGCCGTCGGCCACGCCGAACGGGCGCAGCACCACCAGCTCCGCGTGCACGATCGCGGCGAGCACGAGAGCGGGCGCGGTGGAATTCGTGACCAGCCCGGCGAGTGCCGACATGCGGGCCGCGGTCTCCTCCGGCCCGGGCGCCGGGCCGAGCCCGAGCGGATCTGCGGTCGTGGGCGCGGTCCTGGGCCTGCCGGGGTCGGCGGTCAGCCCCGCCGCCGCCAGCGCGTGCAGCCGGGCGAGGACCTGCCGCGGCGCCGAACGCCACGTGGGGGCCAGCCGGCCGAGCTCGGCCGAGGCACGCAGCGCACCCTGCACGACGGGATCGGTCACCTCGCCCATGCGCAGCGGCTCCAGCGGCACGTCGACGCCCTCGATCGCGGCGGACGCGCGGGCGCCGCGCAGCGCCGACTCGGCCGACACCTCGGGTCCGCGCCGGCGCAGCACCCGGTGCCGGTAGAGCCGGTCGACGGCCTCTCGTGCCTCCTGTACGGCCTCGGGCACGCCGGGCAGCCCGGCGATCACGGCCAGGGGATCGCTCACAGCCCCCGACCATACCCGCCGGTAGGGGGTCGTTCGCCGAAGAGGTGCGGCCGTTCAGCGCACGAAGGCGACGCCGGTCTCGGCCAGTTTGTCGCCTATCGATAAGTTGGCAGGTTATAGGCGGTAACCAGACAAAACGCCCCCACCCCGATTACTTGTACTTCACACCGCTCGCCTGGTGAAGTGGGACACGACATACCCCAGCTTGGCCGAGGCGGCCGAACGAGAGACAACCTTTTAGAAGCTACGAAGGAGTACGGAGTGGCCACCGAGACCCCCGGTCAGGAAACCCAGGAGACGCTGTCGAACCTGCTGAGCGAGACGCGCCGGTTCGAGCCCCCGGCGGACCTGGCGTCGGCCGCGAACGTCAAAGCGGACGCCTACGAGGAGGCCGCACAGGACCGGCTCGCCTTCTGGGAGCGCGCCGCGGAGCGGCTGACGTGGGCGGAGCGCTGGGACACCACCCTTGAGTGGAAGCCGCCCTTCGCCAAGTGGTTCATCGGCGGCAAGCTGAACGTCGCCTACAACTGCGTCGACCGGCACGTCGAGGCCGGCCGTGGCGACAAGGTCGCCTACTACTGGGAGGGCGAGCCCGAGGGCGACAGCCGCACGATCACCTACGCCGACCTGCAGAAGGAGGTCGCGAAGGCCGCCAATGCCCTGCAGGAGCTGGGGGTGGGCAAGGGCGACAGGGTCGCGGTCTACATGCCGATGATCCCCGAGCTGCCGATCACCCTGCTGGCCTGCGCCAGGATCGGGGCGATCCACTCGGTGGTCTTCGGCGGCTTCTCCTCCTCCGCTCTCAAGAGCCGCATCCACGACGCGGACGCGAAGGTCGTCGTCACGGCCGACGGCGGCTTCCGCCGCGGCGCGCCCAGCGCGCTCAAGCCGACGGTCGACGAGGCGGTCGCCGAGTGCCCCGGCGTCGAGCACGTCCTCGTCGTACGCAGGACCGGTCAGGACGTCGCGGTCACCGAGCGGGACATCTGGTGGCACGACCTCGTGGACCGTCAGCCCGCCGAGCACGAGCCGGTGCCGCACGACGCCGAAGACCCGCTGTACATCCTCTACACCAGCGGCACCACCGGGAAGCCGAAGGGCATCCTGCACACCACCGGCGGCTACCTCACCCAGGTCGCCTGGACCCACCACGCGGTCTTCGACCTCAAGCCCGACAGCGACATCTACTGGTGCACCGCCGACATCGGCTGGGTGACCGGGCACTCGTACATCGTGTACGGCCCGCTCGCCAACGGCGCGACCAGCGTGATCTACGAGGGCACCCCGGACACCCCGCACCGCGGCCGTTTCTGGGAGATCGTGCAGAAGTACAAGGTCACGATCCTCTACACCGCCCCCACCGCGATCCGTACGTTCATGAAGTGGGGCGACGACATCCCCGCGAAGTACGACATGTCGTCCCTGCGGGTGCTCGGGTCGGTCGGCGAGCCCATCAACCCCGAGGCGTACGTCTGGTATCGCGAGCACATCGGCGCCAACCGCTGCCCCGTCGTGGACACGTGGTGGCAGACGGAGACCGGCGGCATCATGATCAGCCCGCTCCCGGGCGTCACGGCCGCCAAGCCCGGCGCCGCCATGCAGCCGCTGCCCGGCATCGCGGCCGACGTGGTCGACGACCAGGGCAACTCGGTGCCGAACGGCGGTGGCGGTTTCCTCGTGGTCCGCGAGCCGTGGCCGTCCATGCTCCGGACCATCTGGGGCGACGACAAGCGCTACATCGACACCTACTGGTCGCGGTTCGACGGGATGTACTTCCCCGGCGACGGCGCCAAGCGCGACGAGGACGGCGACCTGTGGCTGCTCGGCCGCGTGGACGACGTCATGCTCGTCTCGGGACACAACATCTCCACGACCGAGGTCGAGAGCGCGCTCGTCAGCCACCCGAAGGTGGCCGAGGCGGCCGTCGTGGGCGCCACCGACCCGGTGACCACCCAGGCCATCGTGGCCTTCGTGATCCTGCGCGGCACCGCGGAGGAGAGCGACGACATCGCGGCCGAGCTGCGCGCCCACGTGTCCAAGACGCTCGGCCCGATCGCCAAGCCGCGGCAGATCCTGGTCGTGCCCGAGCTGCCGAAGACCCGCTCCGGCAAGATCATGCGCCGCCTGCTGCGCGACGTGGCGGAGAACCGTTCGCTCGGCGACGTCACCACGCTGACCGACGACTCCGTCATGAACCTGATCGCGCAGAAGCTGCCCACCGCCAAGAGCGAGGACTGATCGCGAGCCGCCTGACCGCGTGAAGGAAGGCGTGGACGCACGACGTCCACGCCTTCCGCATCTCCGCACCGGCCACCGGCCACGGCGCGGCAGGGCGCGGCGCGGAGCGGATAGGGCGAGGCGCTGTGAGGCCCGGCGGGGCACGGTGCCAGGCAGGGTGCGGTGCGAGGCGGGGGAGGCGCTGTAAAGCCCGGCGCCGCGCGGTGAGGCGGGACACGGTGCCAGGCAGAGCGCGGTGCCAGGCAGCACGGTGCGCACGAATCGTTCGAGCCGTCATATTCCGGCCGTGCGCGGGCAGGTCTCCGCGTGCCGCGTCCTTCGAACCGGGTTATCCCCAGGCAGGGGGCTTGACGTACACGTGCGCGGACGGGCACGAGATGATGTTTGATAGTCGCAGATAGGAGATCGCTCATGCCCGAGGACGAATCGCTCGGTGCGCTGGTCGCCCAGGCGAGCCATCACATCTCGACCCTCGTACGGTCGGAGATCGAGCTGGCGAAGGCCGAGCTCAAGTTCGACGCGAAGCGGGTCGGCGTGGCCGCCGGGCTGTTCGGCGCCGCGGCCTTCATGGGGCACCTGTGCCTCATCCTGGCCTCGTTCGCGATCGCGTACGCCCTCGTGGCCGTGGGTCTGGCCACCTGGCTGGCGTTCACGATCGTCACGGTGTTCTACCTCGTGGTGGCCGGGCTGCTGGTCCTCGTCGGCTATCGACGGCTCAAGGGGCTGACCGGCATGAAGCGCACGAGACGGAGCCTGCGTGGCCTGGCCGGCCCGGAGGAGGCGGAGGACGAGCTGCCGGAGAGGGTTCCGGCTCCCGCGGCAAGGCCCGCGGCCCCGGCGCCCCCGCCGTACACGGGCCCGACCGCCGGGCAGGTGGGCGCCCACCGGGAGTCCGTGAGCGATGCCGGTTGACGAGACGCTGATCGAGGTCGAGGGCCCCTGGACACACCGTGCGGTGCACGCGGGCGGTGTGCGGTTCCACGTGGCCGAGGCCGGTGAAGGGCCGCTGGTCCTGCTGCTGCACGGGTTCCCCCAGTTCTGGTGGACCTGGCGGCACCAGCTTCCGGCGCTGGCGGAGGCCGGCTACCGCGCCGCCGCCGTCGACCTGCGCGGTTACGGCACCAGCGACAAGCCGCCGCGCGGCTACGACCTGCCCACGTTGGCCGTCGACGCGGCGGGCCTGGTGCGCGCGCTCGGCGAGACGAGCGCGATCGTGGTGGGCCATGACTGGGGCGGGCTGCTGGGCTGGACGATGAGCGTCCTCGACCCGAAGGTGGTGCGGCGGCTGGTGCCCGTCTCGGCGCCGCATCCGCTGCGCATGCGCTCCGCGCTGTTCACCGACCCGCTCGGGCAGCTCAAGGCCAGCCGCTACGCCCTGGGGTTCCAGCTCCCCTTCCTGCCGGAGCGGAAGCTGACCCGCAAGGGCGGCGCCGCGGTGGGCAAGCTCGTCGAGAGGTGGGCCGGACCGCAGTGGCCCGGCGACGGCGTCACACGGGCATACCGGGAGGCGATGCGGCTCCCGGCGGTGGCGCACTGCGCGCTGGAGTACTACCGCTGGTTCGCCCGGTCGCAGCTCCGCGCCGACGGCTTCCGCTACGCCCGGCAGATGCGCGCGGAGATCGAGGCGCCGACGCTGCAGTTGCACGGCGCGCTCGACCCGTGCATCCTGCCGCGGACCGCCCAGGGTTCCAGCAGGTTCGTGGCCGCGCCGTACCGGTGGCGGCTGATCGAGGGCGCCGGGCATTTCCCGCACGAAGAGCGCCCGGAGCAGTTCAACACCGAGCTCATCTCCTGGCTCTCCGACCCCGAGCCCGACCGCTGAGCCCTGCCGCTCAGCCCCGCCGCTCAGCCCTGCCGCGGAACCGGGCTACGACCGCCGAGCGGCCCGACCGCGCCCCGATCACGGACCCACCGCCGAGCCCCGCCTGGGGTCCCACCCCTGAAGCCCGGCCGCTACCGCCAGCCCATCCAAGGCACACCCCCGAACCCGGTCAGACCCACGCCCGCCGCTGAGCCCCCGCTTTGCGGCCTCGCCGTCGAATCGGGCCTCTGACGTGCCGTTCGGCGTCAGGAATGGTCCGCCGACGCCGGTCCCGCACGCCGTCCCTCCACAGCGTGACCGCTCCCAGGCGGCCGCCCCGGCTGCCGGATCGGTACCCGTGATCTTGTAGAAGATAGTAGAAATGTGCCCTGAAGTGGCTCAACTTCCTGGTTGATCTCCGGGCTATCCGGGAGTCGCCGGGGGCTTCGGCCGCTTGGAACCGCCCACGCGCCCTGCGGAGAGACCATGCGTGACCGTGACGAAGCGGGTCGCCCCCGCAATGCACGCCCTCGCGACGAGTACGGCAGGCCGCTTCCCAGAGGCACAGAGGGAGTGCCCCGGGTGCCGGACGACTACGCCCCCGCCGCCGAGGAGGCGCTGGAGGAGGCCAGGAAGCTGCTCGCGGCGGGCCGGCCGTTCCACGCCCACGAGGTGCTGGAGGCCCGCTGGAAGACCGGCCCCGACGAGGAACGCGAGTTGTGGCAGGGTCTCGCGCAGATATGCGTCGGTCTGACGCACATCCAGCGTGGCAACCTCTCCGGCGCCGCCGCACTGCTGACCCGCGGGTCCGCCCGGCTCGGCGCGTACGGCTCCACGCGGCCCTACCGGCTGGACCTGCGGGCCCTGGCCGTGGAGGCCGACGCGGTCACGACCGCCATCGATGAGGGAAACGCCGACGCCGGCTCCGCCATCACCGCCATCCTGACCCGGCTCACCCCCGCGTAGGGACGCTCCCTAGTCGCAGTCCTGGGTGCCCACGCGGACGACGGCGGCGCTGCCGTCCTTGGCGTCGGGCATGACCTCCTCCGCCGTGAGGGCGTAACCCGTCTCGGGCTGGTCGGTCGCGGCAGCGAAGATCACGCCGAACACGCGGCCGTCCGGGCTCAGCAGCGGCCCGCCCGAGTTGCCCGGCTGGACCTTGCCCCGGATGGCATAGACCTCGCGCTCGACCTTGCGCTGGTTGTAGATGTCGTACGACTCGGCGCGCTGCTTGATCCTGATGCGCGCGGCGAGCGGTGTGAAGGGGTGTCCCTTCGGATACCCCGCGATGATCGCGCTGTCGCCCTTGTCGGCTTCCATGTCGAAGCGCAGCGCGTTGATCGGGAGGCCGGGGACGAACAGCACGGCGATGTCGCGCTCGGGGTTGTACAGGACGACCCGGGCGTCGTACTGGTTGCCGTCGTAGTCGGTGACCTTCAGGCCCTCGGTGACTCCGGCGACGACGTGCGCGTTGGTCATGATCCGCTGGCGCGCGTAGACGAACCCGGTGCCCTCGATGCGCTTGCGGCAGCTCGGGGCGGTGCCCTGCACCTTGACGATCGCCCTGCGGGCCCGCACGAGTGCGGGGCTGCTGTTGATCAGGGTCTGGTCGGGCGGGGGCACGTTCTGGCCGCCGATGGAGGTGATGACCTGCGGCCACTCCGAGGTGTTGACGAAGTCCCTGAACTGCTTCTGCAGTGCCCCCACGCCGTCGGGGATGGCCTCGTCGACCGTCTGCCACACGACCGATCCGTTGATCTGGTCCTTGATCAGCGGCTGGCCGATGCTCATCGAGACCATCAGGGAGCCGATCAGCCAGGCGATGACCAGAACCGAAAGACCGCTGGCGACCGAGCCGCCGAAGGCGTCGACCGCCTTGGCCGGCTCCCAGGTGACGTGGCTGCGGGCCACCGCGCCGATGGTCGAGGACGCGAACTGCCCGATCGTCGCGGCCAGGAAGACGATGACGATGGCTAACAGGGCCCTCTCGATGTCACCGCTGACGATCGCTCCGGCCAGGGGCGGTGCGATGAACAGGCCCAGGATGGCGCCGCCGACGAATCCGATGAAGCTGAAGGCCCCGATGATGAAGCCCTGCCGGTAACCGGATACCGCGAAGGCCACCACCAGGCCGATCAGGATGAGATCGAGAAGATCGCCGCGCACAGTTTCCACGGTATAGGCACGCCAGTCGTCGTGTGCGGGCCTCTGCCGGGTCTCGTCGCCATACGCGGCGTACGAACACCCCGATTACGTGGGCACATGTCCCCGCATATGCCGCGTACGGGCGCCCCGCGGGCTCAGCCCCGCGGGCTCAGCCTCGCGCGGCCAGGTCGACGACCTCGGGGGGAAGATCCTCGATCCGTGAGCGGTCCCAGGGACGCTCGAAGCCGGCCGCGGTCAGCACGCCGTCCAGCACGCCGGCGGTGAACCCCCACACGAGCAGGCCGCGTACGCGGAACGCCACGGACGGGCCGACGCCGCGCGGGTGGCGCAGCCGCAGCCGGTTGGCGGGGTCCACCAGCTC
Source organism: Microbispora sp. CSR-4 (assembly GCF_008033685.1). Taxonomy (NCBI): domain Bacteria; kingdom Bacillati; phylum Actinomycetota; class Actinomycetes; order Streptosporangiales; family Streptosporangiaceae; genus Microbispora; species Microbispora sp. CSR-4. The sequence continues at coordinate 22,808 of NZ_VJVX01000010.1, read as the reverse complement.
CGCGACCGGGACGCGCTCGACGATCTCGACCTCGTCGGGGGACGCGGCGTGCACGGCGCAGGGCGTGTGCCACCAGGCGAGCACGGGCGTCACCCGGTTGTCGCTGCGCCAGACGTAGAGCTCGGGCATGGTGCCGACGACCTCGACGCCCGAGGGGTCGAGCCCGGTCTCCTCCTGGGCCTCGCGCAGGGCCGCGCCGATCGGGCCGTCGTCATCGGGATCGACGCCGCCGCCGGGGAACGCGGGCTGGCCGGCGTGCGTGCGGCCCTTCGAACTGCGCTGGATGAGAAGGATGTCGGGCCCCTCGGGCCCCTCGCCGAACAGCAGCAGCACCGCGGCCGAACGGCCGGCGCCGTTCGCGGGAGGCCGCAACGCGGTGGGGACAGGGCTGTGCGCGGCCTTCGCGGCCAGCTCCGTCAGCCAAGGGGGAGCCACGACCACCTCCACATCGTCACCCGTGTCGTCACACCACACCGTCACATAGGGCATGCGCGGACCCGGGCGTGCCGTACAACCACGCGAGAGCGTCCGAACTTCCCGACTAACGGGCACTCATGAGAAAGGCCCCGGTCGCACGAGCTTGCGCGCCTCCTCCGGATCGGTGGGGCCGGTGCCGTACGACGGGCAGAGCGCGGCGAGGGGGCACACCCCGCAGGCGGGCTTCCTGGCGTGGCAGATGCGCCGTCCGTGCCAGATCAGCCGATGCGACAACATCGTCCACTCGGACTTGGGGATCAGCTCGCCGACCTCGTGCTCGATCTTCACGGGATCGGTCTCGGTCGTCCAGCCGAAGCGCCTCGTCAGCCGCTGGAAGTGCGTGTCGACGGTGATGCCGGGGACGCCGAAGGCGTTGCCGAGCACGACGTTCGCGGTCTTGCGGCCCACGCCGGGGAGCTTGACGAGGTCTTCCAGCCTGCCCGGAACCTCGCCGTTGTGGCGTTCGCAGAGGGCCTGCGCCATGCCGATGATGCTGTTGGCCTTCGCCCGGAAGAACCCGGTGGACCTGATGATCTCTTCCAGCTCGGCGCGGTCGGCCCCGGCGTAGTCGGCCGCGGTGCGGTACTTCGCGAAGAGCACCGGAGTGACCATGTTGACCCTCTTGTCGGTGCACTGCGCCGAGAGGATCGTGGCGACCAGCAGCTCCAGCGGGTTGCCGAAGTCGAGCTCGCAATGGGCGTCAGGGTAGGTCTCGGCCAGGATCCGGTTCATCCGCCTCGCCCGCCGCACGAGCCCCAGGCGGGTCTCGGCCTGGCGCTGACGCCGTCGGGGAGCGGCCGTGTTCGTCGCCATGCCGCAAGCGTAGGGCCTCGCGTCCCCGGTCCGCTCCCTGGTCATGGCTTGCCACACATGCCACATATCCAGCCTGTATTTGCCAATTTGTCCCTACGCTGCGCAATACACTGTGCCGGTAGGGGGACGACCGGACGCCCGAGCCGGTCGAGCGCGCAATGGGCGTAAGGATAGGTTTCCGCCAAGATTGTGTTGTTTCGCCAGGCACGACGCACACACGTGTGAGCCGGGAGCCACGCCCATGCGACGTAACGGGACACCCCGCAATACGTCGTGGAAGGCGTGGGTCACAATGGCTAGCACGGAGCCGGCGACCGAGCGCGCCCGCAGCAAGGAGGCACCGTGAGCACCGAGGAAGTACTGAGCAAGGCGCCGCTGTTCTCCGCGCTCGACCGTGAGAGCGCCGCGGCTCTGCGTACGAGCATCACAGAGGTGGAGCTGCCCAAGGGCCGCACCCTCTTCAGCGAGAACGAGACGGGCGACCGGCTCTACGTGGTGCTCGAAGGCAAGATCAAGCTGGCGCGCACCGCTCCGGACGGCCGGGAGAACCTGCTGAGCGTGCTCGGCCCCGGCGAGATGTTCGGCGAGCTGTCGCTGTTCGACCCCCGCCCGCGTACGGCCTCGGCCATCGCGCTGACCGACGTGCGCCTGGCCGGGCTCGGCCACGACGACCTGCGGCCGTGGCTGACCGGCCGGCCCGAGGTCGCCCTCCACCTGCTGCGCGCCCTGGCCCAGCGGCTGCGCCGCACCAACGACGTGCTCGCGGACCTCGTCTTCACCGACGTGCCCGGCCGTGTCGCCAAGCAGCTCCTCGACCTGGCCGACCGCTTCGGGCAGAAGACCGACGACGGCATCCGGGTGCACCACGACCTCACCCAGGAGGAGCTCGCCCAGCTCGTGGGCGCCTCGCGGGAGACGGTCAACAAGGCCCTGGCCGACTTCGCCCAGCGCGGCTGGCTGCGCATCGAGGCCAAGGCCGTGGTGATCATGGACAGGGAGCGGCTCTTCAACCGCTCCCGCTGACGCGACGCTAGAGCGTCTTGAGGTAGTTGAGCTGCGCCGCCACCGACATCTCGGCGGCCGGCCACAGTGACCGGTCCACGTCGGCGTAGACCATCTCGACGATCTCGCGTGCGTCTCTCGCACCCCTGCGGATCGCCTCGCGGATCTGCTCAAGCCGCTCGCGCCGGTGGGCGATGTACGCGTCGAGCACCGCGGACGGATCGGGCAGTACGGGCCCGTGTCCCGGCAGCAGCGCCGCGGCCTCCAGCATCTCGGCGCCCTGCCTGAGCCTGTCGAGGCTGCGCAGGTAGTCGCCGAGGTCCCCGTCCGGTGCGATGACCGTCGTTCCCCGGCCGAGGATCGTGTCGCCGGTCAGCATCGCCCGATCGCCGGGCAGCCAGAAGCACAGCGAGTCGAACGAGTGCCCGGGCGTGCCGACGACCCGGACCTCCACATCGCCCGCCGTCACCACGTCGCCGTCGGCCAGCCCCTCCTCGCCCAGGCGGAGGCGCGGGTCGAGCGCCCGCACCGGCGCGCCGAGCAGGCGCGCGAGCGTCGCCGCGCCCTCGCTGTGGTCGGGGTGGCCGTGCGTGAGCAGGACGGCGGTCACCCGGCGGCCGTCCACCCGCTCGGCGACCCGCCGCAGGTGCGCCTCGTCGTCCGGGCCGGGATCCACGACCAGTACGGCATCCGCCCCGCCGACGATCCACGTGTTGGTGCCGTCGAGAGTCATCGGCGACGGGTTGGGCGCCAGCACGTTCACGGTGCTCGCCGTGCCCGCGCCGTCGAGGCCGCCGGACGTGTCCGGTCCGGGGATGCGCAGCCCGCTCACTCGCCCGTCCTTCCTGAGTCGGGGTCCGTCCCGGAGATCGTCTCAGGGATCGTCTCGGGGATCGTTTCCGGGATCGTTTCCGGGATCATCAGCACCATCCGCCCGTCCACCTCGGCGGCCTCCGGCAGGATGGTCGTGATCGTCCGGGGGCAGGCGAGCACGTCGCCGGCCGACTCGAACGCCGCCATCTCGGCCAGCGTCCGGAAGGTGGGCGGCAGCATGTGCGCCGTACCCGCCCGCACGGCGGCCAGCGCGTCACCCGGCCGCATCCAGGCCACGCCCGACGCCTCCCCGCCCACGTCACGCGTACGCTGCCCGGGGGGCAGGGCCGCCACGAAGAAGCGGGTGTCGAAGCGCCGGGGCTCCACGGCGGGCGTGATCCAGTGCGCCCACGCCTTGAGCAGGTCGGACCTGAGCACGAGACCCCGCCGGTCGAGGAACTCGGCGAACGACAGCGTGCGCGCGATCAGCGCGAGGCGGTCGGACTCCCAGTCCGGGCCCGTCGTGTCGGTCACCACCGTGTCACGGCCGGGCCCGGCCAGGAGCACGCCCGACTCCTCGAACGTCTCGCGTACGGCGGCGCAGACGAGGCCCCGGGCCGTGCTCTCGCCGGCCCGGAAGACCTCGCCCCACTCGGCGGGCGACGGGCCCGCCCAGGCCACGCGGTGATCGGCGTCCCGGGGGTCGACCGATCCGCCGGGGAACACGTAGGCGCCGGCGGCGAAGGCCATCGTGGTCTTGCGCCTGAGGAGGTACACCTCCAGGGGGTCGTCACGCAGCAGCACGACCGTGGCCGCGTCCCTGGCGGGGGCGGGAGCCAGGCGGCCGGCGAGGATCTCCCGCGCCCGCTCGCCGACCTCGCCGGGCAGCGGAAACCCCATGAGGCCCTCCAGAACAACAATCGGTCGACCGGACCCCATGCTCTCCCACGCGTTCGCGGAACCGCAAACCCCGGTTCCGGCCGGCCGTACGGTCAGCGGACCTCCGCGATGACCTCCACCTCGACCGGGGCGTCGAGCGGGAGGACCGCCACGCCGACCGCGCTCCTCGCGTGCTTGCCCGCCTCGCCGAACACCTCGCCGAGCAGTTCGCTGGCGCCGTTGACGACCTGCGGCTGCCCGGTGAAGCCGGGAGCGCTCGCGACGAACCCGACCACCTTCACGATCCGCACGACCTTCGACAGGTCGCCCACCAGCGCCTTGATGGCCGCCAGGGCGTTGACCGCGCAGATGCGCGCCTGCTCCTTGGCCTCCTCGGCCGAGACCTCCGCGCCGACCTTGCCGGTGACGCCCAGCTCGCCCTTCACGAGCGGAAGCTGGCCCGAGGTGTAGACGTGGTCACCCGTCCGTACGGCGGGCACGTACGCGGCCAGCGGGGGCACGACCTCGGGCAGCGTGAGCCCGAGCTCGGCGAGCCTCTCCTCCGGGGTGGCCATCACTTCGGCCGCTTCATGTAGGCGACGAGCTGCTCGGGGTTGGGCCCCGGAATGACCGAGACGAGCTCCCACCCGTCTTCGCCCCAGTTGTCCAGAATTTGCTTCGTGGCGTGCGTGAGCAACGGCACGGTGACGTATTCCCACTTGGTCATGGGCAAAGGCTATCGATGCGCGGCGCGCCGGGGACGCTCAGGAACGCGAAACCCAGGACCACGAGCGGCGTCAACAGCACCGATTCCACGGCCGGCGCCTTCTCCGCCGGCCGTGCCGGGAATGCACCCATTGGCGAACTCTTACCCGATCCACGCGCAAGCCGTACCTCGGGGTTCCGACTGTGGACGACCGGCGCGAATCGGCATGTGACGCTTGGGTAGCCTTCCTCACGTGGGCGAGTGGAGCAGGCACGCCGACGGGAACCACCGCGCGACGATCCGCGGACGCGATCTCGCCGGCCGTCCGGAGGAGGCACGGTGAGTCAGCCGACCGGCAGTCGCGGCGGGAGCAACGGGGAGGCCCGTGACACCGACTGGGACGGCGTGCGCCTGCACATAGTGAGCGGCAAGGGCGGCACGGGGAAGACGACGATCGCCGCCGCGCTCGCGCTCGCCCTCGCGGCGGGCGGGCGCAAGGTGCTGCTCGTCGAGGTCGAGGGACGGCAGGGCATCGCCCAGGCGTTCGACCTGCCGCCGCTGCCGTACGAGGAACGCAAGATCGCCGTGGCCCCCGGCGGCGGGGACGTGTACGCGCTGGCCGTCGACCCCGAAGAGGCCATGCTCGAATATCTCGAGATGTTCTACGGCATCAAGCGCGTGGGCAAGGCGCTGACCCGCATGGGCGTGGTCGACTTCGCCACGACCATCGCCCCCGGCCTGCGGGACGTCCTGGTCACCGGCAAGACCAGCGAGGCCGTACGGCGCCGCGACAAGCAGGGCCGCAGGGTGTACGACGCGATCGTCATGGACGCGCCCCCGACCGGCCGGATCGCCCGGTTCCTGAACGTGACCCAGGAGGTCGCCGGGCTGGCCCGGGTCGGGCCCATCAAGAACCACGCCGACCTGGTGCGGGGCGTCCTCGCCTCCCCCGAGACGGCGGTCCACTTCGTGACGCTGCTGGAGGAGATGCCCGTCCAGGAGACGCTCGACGGCATCGAGGAGCTGCGCGCGACCGGCCTGCCGGTGGGCGGCGTGTTCGTCAACATGGTGCGCCCCGCCGGGCTGCCCGAGGGCGTGCTGGAGGCGGCCGCCCAGGGACGGTTCGACTCCGCCGAACTCGCGCTCGGCCTCAAGGCGGCCGGGCTGACGGACGCCACGGCCGACGCCTCCGCGGTCGCCGAGGCGCTCGCCCGCGAGGTGACCGAGCACGCCCTGCGGACCGAGCTGGAAAAGCGCGAGCGCGTCGCGCTGGAGGAGGCCGGCGTGCCGCGGTATGACCTGCCGCTGCTGCCCGACGGCGCCGACCTGGCCGGGCTCTACGAGCTGGCCGACGCCCTGCGCGCCCAGGGTGCCGCGTGACCTTCCGACCGAACGCAAGAGCGAAAGGCTGAGCTGTGACCAGGACGGCGCCCGCGCTGGACATCGACGCGATTTTGGATGATCCGGACACCCGGATCATCGTGTGCTGCGGCTCGGGCGGCGTCGGCAAGACCACGACGGCCGCGGCCCTCGGGCTGCGCGCCGCCGAACGTGGCCGTTCGGTGGTCGTCCTGACCGTGGACCCCGCCAGGCGGCTGGCCCAGGCCATGGGCCTGACCGAGCTCGACAACACCCCCAGGCGCGTCGACGGCGTGGACGGCGCCGGAGAGGCCGGCGGCGAGCTGCACGCCATGATGCTCGACATGAAGCGGACCTTCGACGAGATCATCGAGGCCCACGCCGACCCGGAGCGCGCCCAGCAGATCCTGACGAACCCCTTCTATCAGTCGTTGTCGTCCAGCTTCTCCGGCACGCAGGAATACATGGCCATGGAGAAGCTGGGCCAGCTGCGCCGTTCGAACGAGTGGGACCTGATCGTGGTGGACACCCCGCCGTCGCGGTCGGCGCTCGACTTCCTCGACGCCCCCGAACGCCTCGGCCGGTTCCTGGACGGCAGGCTGATCCGCATTCTCACGGCACCGGCGAAGGCGGGCGGGCGCAGCGCGTTCAAGCTGCTCAACGCCGGTTTCGGCATGGTCGCGGGCATCCTGACCAAGGTGATCGGCGCCCAGGTGCTGCGCGACATCCAGATGTTCGTCACCGCGCTCGACGCGGTGTTCGGCGGTTTCCGCCAGCGCGCCGAGCAGACCTACCGGCTGCTCCAGGCGCCGGGCACGGCGTTCCTCGTCGTCGCCGCGCCCGAGCGCGACGCGATGCGTGAGGCGTCCTACTTCGTGGAGCGGCTGGCCGACGAGCGCATGCCGCTGGCCGGGCTGGTCGTCAACCGCGTACACCGGCCGCTGGCGCCGTCACTGTCGGCGGCGCGCAGCTCCGCCGCCGCGGAGGACCTGGCCGCCAGGGGCGAGCACGATCTCACCGCGGCCGTGCTGCGGTTGCACGCCGGAAGGATGCAGCTCGCCTCACGGGAGCAGCGTCAGCAGGAGCACTTCACCTCGGCGCACCCGACGGTGCCCATCGCACAGGTGCCCGCCATGCCCGAGGACGTGCACGATCTGGCGGGACTTCGCCAGATCGGGCAACTCCTCGCGTCCTGAAGCCGCGACGTCTTCTGAAGACGCGACGTTCTTCGAGGACGCGACATCCGGCGTCCCGCTTCCCCGCGGGACGCCGCGCCGGGCTCAGCCGGCGATCAGCTCGTTGGTGCGCTCGTACTCTTCCTTGGCGGACTCCAGCAGGTCCCGCCAGGACTCCACGTCCGGCCTGCGCCTGAGCAGCGCACGCCGTTCCCGCTCCGTCATCCCGCCCCACACCCCGAACTCGATGCGGTTGTCCAGCGCATCGGCGAGGCACTCGGTACGGACGGGGCATCCACGGCAGATGAGCTTTGCCCGGTTCTGGGCGGCGCCTTGCACGAAGAGTGCGTCAGGATCCGCACCTCGGCAGGCGGCACGGGAGGTCCAATCCGTGATCCACATGTTCGACCCCACTCCCCTTAGGTGGTCAGTCGTCGTTTCGGCCGACGGGCGCGGGCGTCGGGCCTCCTGGTTGCAGTAGCCGCAGAGGAGAAAGTACGCAACGAAACGATCGAACCGACATACCCCGGGGGGACCAAATTCGTGCATGGTCATGTCAGGCCATGTGGCCGGGAATGACTAGTCCCCCCCGCCGAAGGGTAATGCGGACCTGTGAGGTCGATGCCGGGAGAGTCACCAAACGGACGTACCCTTGGATCCGTGCAAGCTCACGGCAAATCTCTGGCATCCCGGACAGGTGCTGCCCTGCGCCTCGTCGGCGCCGCGGGCGTCGCGGGAGTGCTGGCGGCGGCGATTGCGCTACCCGCCGTGGGCGGGGCCGGCGTCACGGTCAAATCGAGCATCGAGACGCTGAGCCTCAAGCCGGCGAAGCTCGACGAACCGCCACTTCCCGAGAAGACGGTCCTGCTCGACGCGCACGGCAAGCAGATCGCCCAGTTCTACTTCGAGAACCGGGAATCGGTCTCGATGGACCGTATCGCACCGATCATGCGGAAAGCGATCGTGGCGATCGAGGACTTCCGCTTCTACGAACACGGCCCGCTCGACGTCGAGGGCACCACCCGCGCCCTCGTCAGGAACATCACCACGGGCGGGGTCACGCAGGGCGGCTCGTCCATCACTCAGCAGTACGTGAAGCAGGTGCTGTACAACAAGGCGGAGACCGACGAGCAGAAGGCCGCCGCCGTCGCGCCGACCGTCGGCCGCAAGCTCAACGAGATCCGCTACGCCATGGGGATCGAGCAGAAGTACAGCAAGGACGAGATCCTCAACCGCTATCTCAACATCGCCTACTTCGGCGCCAGCGCGTACGGCATCGAGGCGGCGTCCAAGCGCTTCTTCGGCAAGCACGCCTCCGAACTGAACCTTGCCGAGGCCGCCACGCTGGCGGGAGCCGTACAGGACCCGAACGCCACCGACCCCAACCGGGGCAAGGAGTTCCGCGACCGGCTGCTGGCCCGGCGCAACGTCGTGCTCGACCGCATGAAAGAGCTGAACATCATCACCGAGGCCGAGCGCGACGCGGCCAAGAAGAAGAAGCTGGGGTGGAAGGACAAGGAGATCCCCGGCGGCTGCGAGGAGAGCGACTACCCGTACTTCTGCCTGTACGTGCGCAATGAGATCCTCAACGACCCGCAGTTCGGCAAGACGCAGAAGGCCCGGCAGGACTTCCTGGCACGCGGCGGCCTGACGATCAGGACCACGCTCGACCCGAAGATGCAGAAGGCCGCGGAGAAGGCCATCAAGAAGTACGTCTTCCCGAGCGACAAGCCGGTCGCCTCCGAGGCGCTCGTCGAGCCCGGCACCGGAGCCATCAAGGCGATGGCCTCCAGCCGGAAGTTCGGCACCAGCAAGAAGAAGAACGAGATGTCGATCAACGTCGTCGCGGACGCCGCGCACGGCGGCGGCACGGGCTTCCAGGCCGGATCGACCTTCAAGATGTTCACGCTGGTGACGGCGCTGAAGGAAGGCTACAAGTTCAAAGACGGCTTCAACGTCGGCAGCACCTATACGGCGCCCAGCTACTCCGCGTTCAAGGACTGCAAGGGCAACAACGTCGGCGACATCAAGACCCCGCTGCACAACGCGGAGGGCCACGGCGGGTTCCTGACCCTGCAGACCGGCACGTGGGGCTCGGTCAACACCTTCTTCCTCACCCTTGAGCAGAAGGTCGGCCTCTGCGACGTCGTGAAGACCGCCAAGGACTTCGGCATCAAGCGCGCCGACGGCGGCAAGCTCCAGGAGTTCGAGCCGTTCACGCTCGGCTTCAACGAGATGGACCCGGTCACCGTCGCCACGGCGTACGCGACGCTGGGCGCCCGTGGCAAGTACTGCGCACCGATGGCCATCACCGAGATCACCGACCGCTTCAACAAGGTGACCTCGTTCAAGCCCAAGTGCAAGCAGGTCGTCGAGGCCGCGGTCGCCGACGCGGCCACGAACATCCTGTCGGGCGTGTTCACCAAGGGCACCATGTCCGGCGTCGGCGGCATCGGCAGGGACGCGGCCGGCAAGACCGGTACGGGCGACGTCTCCCGCACCGTCTGGTTCGCCGGGTTCACCCCCGACCTCGCGGGCGCGGTCAGCCTCGGCGACCCGCGCGGCCCGGTCCGCTACCCGCTGAGCAACCGCGTCATCGGCGGCCGGTCGTACGGCTCGGTCTTCGGCGCCAGCATCCCGGGCCCGATCTGGAAGGACACCTTCCTCGCGGCGCTCAAGGGCGTCGAACCCTCGTCGTTCGTCAAGCCGGACATGGAGAGGTTCGGCGGCTGCGCCCACCAGTGCGCTCCCCCGCCGAAGCCGAAGTCCGAGCGGGGCGACGGCGACGGACCCGGTGACGGTCGCGGAGGCGGTCCCGGCGGCGGTCCTGGCGGCGGTGGCCCCGGCGGCCGTGGCGGCGGGCACGGTGGCGGGCCCGGCGGTGGCCGCGGTCCGGGTGGCGGCGACGCGCCCTTCGACCCGTTCGGGTGATCTTCCCCTGATGTCCCCTGATGGGCCGCTCCTCTCGCCGAGGAGCGGCCCATCGCCGTTTCCGGCCATGAGATATCCGGCCGTACGGTTTGCGGCCGTGAGGTTCTCGGCCCGTGAGTTTTTCCGGCCCGTGAGCTTTGCGGGCCGTGAGGCTTCCGGGCCGTGAGCTTCGCGGGCCGTAAGGCGGAGTTTCCACCCACCCTGGCCTTATCGCCGAGTCCCCTGCCGGGCCCCTTCCGGCGTCGGCCGATTCGCGGCGGTCCAGCGGAGTTCCAACCCTTTCGGACGGGGATCTCCTGCCTCGGGCTTCCGGCCGGAGTCCCCGGCCCTCAGGCGGACAGACGGGCGCGTACGGCCTGGGCGACCCGGCCGCCCTCGGCGCGGCCCGCGACCTTCGGGTTCAGGATCTTCATGACCTGGCCCATGGCCTTGGGGCCCTCCGCGCCGCTCTCGGCGATCGCCGCGTCGACGAGCGCGTTCAGCTCGTCGTCGCTGAGCTGGGCGGGAAGGTACTCCTCCAGCACCGCCTGCTCGTCCAGCTCCGCCTGGGCCTGCTCCGCCCGCCCGGCGCCCGCGAACGCCTCGGAGGCCTCCCGGCGCTTCTTGGCCTCGCGGGTCAGCACCTTGATCACCTCGTCGTCGGAGAGCTCGCGAGCCTCCTTGCCGGCGACCTCCTCGACGTTGACGGCGGCCAGAGCCATCCGGATGGTCCGGACCCGAACCTCGTCACGGGCCTTCATCGAGGCCGCGAGGTCGGCCTTCAGCTTGTCCTTCAACGCACTCATGCGTCCATCTTGCCGTGCTCGGGCTCCCGTCTTCGCCAGGTTATGCGGGAGGCGGGCCGTACGTCGGGCATCATGGCTGTGTGAGGAAAGCAGCCGCGATTCCCCTGTCCGTGCTCGGCCTCGGCATTGCCGGTGTCGGCTACGCCTCGGTGATCGAACGAAACTGGTTCCGGCTGCGCCGGTTCGATGTCCCCGTCCTGGCCCCGGGTCAGCGGCCGGTCCGGATCCTGCAGATCTCCGACCTGCACCTCACGCCCCGGCGCCACCGGCTGATCTCATGGGTACGGTCGCTGGCCGCGCTCAACCCCGACCTCGTCGTCAACACCGGCGACACGCTGGCGCACCCCGACGCCGTCGAGTCGTACATGTACGCCGTGGAGCCCCTGCTCGACCGGCCGGGTCTGTTCGTCTACGGCTCCAACGACCTCTACGCCCCCCGGCCGAAGAACCCCGCCCGCTACCTGTGGCGTACGTCCAAGGGGGACTCCCGGCAGCACGTGCCGACCCTGCCGTGGGCCGAGCTGGGCGCCGCGATGCGGGAGGCCGGCTGGCTGGACATGAACAACACCACGGCCCGCCTCAAGGTGGCCGATCTCGACGTCCACGTGGGTGGCATCCACGACTCCCACATCGACAGGGACCGGTACGACGAGATCGCGGGCCAGGCCCCGATGGACGCCGATCTGCGGCTCGGTGTCATGCATTCGCCCGAGCCGCGCAACATGTCCCGCTTCGCCCAGGACGGATATCAGTTGCTGCTGGCCGGGCACACCCACGGCGGACAGCTCTGCATCCCCTTCTACGGCGCTCTGGTGACCAACTGCGGCATCGACCGCGCCCGGGTCAAGGGGCTGAGCAGGCACGAGAGCTCCTGGCTGCACGTGTCTGCCGGGCTCGGCACCTCGCCGTACGCACCCGCGCGATTCGCCTGCCCGCCAGAGGCGACCCTGCTGACGCTCGTCCCCCGCCGCCCCGTCGCGGCGGATGACACAAGCAGCCGCAAAGTCCGCTAGACTTGCCGAGGCGCAGGACGAAAAGTCCAAGCGACCGGGGTGTAGCGCAGCTTGGCAGCGCGCTTCGTTCGGGACGAAGAGGCCGTGGGTTCAAATCCCGCCACCCCGACCAGGTAGTTGCAGGTCAAGGGCCTGATCGCTGGAGACAGCGGTCAGGCCCTTGATCGTTTGACCGTAGTTTGACCGTCGGTCCGAACGCCGCCAGGGGACCCTGACGGGTTCAAACGAGTTCTCCTGGGCACCTTGATCACTCCGCCCCGGCCACCGGCCATCGACGGTAGTTCAAATCACCCGGCATGACTCTCCGCACTTTCTGCGACACGAGGGGTTGCCTTCGCTCCACGAGCAGGTGTGAGCTGACGTCATGCACCGTTGGGACCCCGTCAATCCCCGCCAACTCGCCCCCCTCAAGCGGATCTCAGCCGGCGAAGATCTCAGTGGGCCTGACGACGTGCCCGAACAGCACTCGGCACGTGCGCTTCGCAACCGAGGGCTCGTCGAGATCTCAAAGCGGCGCGGCACATGGAAGGCCGTGATCAGCGAGGCGGGCCGCTTCTACCTGGAGCACGATCATCGGCGTGATCCCTCCGCCAATGAGGTAATCGCAAGGGCCTACGGAGAGATGGCAGATAGTGGCAGCGAAAACCCCAGCGCCTTAGCCCGACTGCTTGTTACGTGACCGTGATCCGCCGGTGTAGGGCGCTGCCCGACCAACTCCACCTACGTTGATCCTGTCCCGTCCGTCCCGCTCAAATCTCGTCGAGCGCGACCCAGGCGCCGTTGAGGAAGGGGGCCTGGACACCACTATGCTGCTCGGCCCACCTGAATGCGGACTCGACCCTGGTCATCACCGAGGTCGCATAGGCACTGTCGAGAATGTCGATCTCGCTTGCAAGATCGGTTCTGCCCTGAGCTTCGAGAGCCTCATGCAGTGCCTTCCGAGCCTTCTCATCTCCGTGTAGGAGGTAGTTGCGCCAAGCGTTGAGCTCGTTAAAAAACTTTCGATGCTCCTGCGGGAGGCCGAACCTATCGTCGCGTCCAAGGGCACGCGCTGCATTGCGCAGGCCACTCCAGCGATCAATCCACGTGCCGTTCGGAGTGAGTCCAGCCTGTAGGAAGACCCAGTTGACGTAGCCTTCAGCGGCTCCCTGAGCCAGAATCAACGTTGAGATCACGGCATCTCTTTCACGCTGCCTACGTTCCATACCGGATAGGCCCGCTGCTAGCTCTTGATCCGCCTCCCTGGCGAACCGTTGAGCAGCAAGAGCCCGCGCTTTCGCCTGTCTAAAGAGGACCTGGCTGCCGTTGTACCCGTGTGTCACGAGGTCATCGTTGCAGAGACCTGTTGGTTAGGCAGACCCTCAGTCGGCAGTCGTCCTCGGACGCCGCGACGTATCCCAGAGCGTACTCAAGTCCCTGGTGCAAGAAGAGTTGAGAGCCCCGACCGTTTCCGTGGCGTCGGGGCCCTTGTTACTTCCGGGTTCAGCTGCTGGAGCCGAAGGCTCCTCGTACGTTCTCCTTGTCAGCTCCGATCAGAACGAGCAGCTCGATGGTCGGCACGCGATAGGTGTCGCCGACCTTGATGACGCGACAGGGGAACTCGTCCCGCTGGACCAGGCGATAGGCGGTGTTCCTGCTCAGACCCAGAGCGCGAGCCGCCAGAAGGAGCGGTACGACGGCGGGCAGGGCCTGTACCTCGGCAAGAGTCAGCGGCTTCATGGAGTGTCCTCCTTGGCTCCGCCGTCGAGAGTTGGGGACCCATCCGCGTGACAAGTCGTCGGGCCGAAATTCACCGGCCCTGTCGATCTCCGAGAGTGCGGTTCCCCTGGGAGGAGCCTGTCTCGGGCGAGTTCGCAGTAGTCGGCGTTGAGTTCGATGCCGGCGAACTTCCGGCCGAGTTGCCGGGCGGCAATGCCGGTGGTGCCGCTGCCGGTAAACGGGTCCAGGACGGTGCCGCCGGGGCGGCAGCCGGCAGCAATGGCCTTGAGCGGGATGTCGATCGGGAATGCCGCGAAGTGCGCCCGCAGTGGCCGGGTGGGGATCGACCAGACGTCCCCGGGGTTCCTGCCGTTGGGGTGCGCGGCGGCATGCCGCTCACCCGTGGGCCGCATCGCCGCGCCATGCCTCGGGCCAGCCGTGTCCTCGCCGTCGCTGCCGTACTTGCCGGGCGGAGGCCAGGCCGTCGTGATGCTGTTCGGCTTGTTGCCCCCGGCTCGTGCCCGCCTGGACATCGGACGGTCGCCGATGTAGGGCTGACGGACCGGGTCGAGGTCGAACCAGTACCGCTGCTGTTTGACGAGCAGGAAGATCAGCTCGTACCGGTTGGACATCCGGTCGCGGACGGACTGCGGCATCGCGTTCGGCTTGCTCCACACGATCGCGTTGCGAAGGATCCAGCCGTCCTCCTGCAGGGCGAAGGCGACCCGCCACGGCATGCCGAGCAGGTTCTTCGGCAGCACGGCCTGCCGGGCCTTGGGTCGTACCTCGGGCTGGCGCGAGTTGTAGTCCTTGCCGCGGGACCACCCGTCGGAGTTGGCCGCGTAGCAGTCTCCAAGGTTCAGCCAGAAGGTGCCGTCGTCGGCCAGCACCCGGCGGGCCTCGGCGAAGGTGGCCAGCAGGGTGTCGACGTAGTCCGGCGTGGGCTCCTGCCCGTACTGGCCCTCACAGTAGTTCCGCAGTCCCCAATACGGCGGACTGGTGACTATGCAGTCCACCGAGCCCTCGTCCATCTCGGCCAGCACCTCGCGCGCGTCCCCGTGGTAGATCGCCGCGTGCTCGTCGTGCCAGTACGGCTCGCGTATCCCGCTCATCGACGGCCCCCGACGGCCCAGATCGCCCACAGGACGCGGGCGACGCTATCGGCTCGACCCGCGGTGTCCCACCACCCGAAGGGCCTGGGAACGACGCAGAACCCGGCGTCCCACAGGTCGGTGCCGGATTCCTCGATGCGGGTGTAGGCGATCAGGCGCCGGTAACCCATCTCTCGGACCAGGGGCCAGACGGAACCGAGCAGCGCTCGACTGGCGTCGGATGTGCCGTCGGTGGCCAGGGCGAGGACCTCGGCGGTTTCGCCGTCATCGAAGGCCCCAGCGCTGGGCCAGCTGATGAGCACGACACCAACGAGCGTGCCGTCACCGCTCTGGGCACCGAGAGCGAACGCGGAACCGGCTGGCGAAGCGAGGCGGGGCTGGGTCCAGGCGATGAATGCCCGCGCGGTCTGGATCGGCACCGGCGAAATCACCAGCCGACGATTCTCCAGACGCTCCGGGCTGTTCAGGCCCTCGCGCTCATTGGCGATTGTCTGCTTGTCATTCCTGCTTTCCATCGTGTAGTCGGGACACGTTTCTCCGGATGCGTGCGCCGTCGGCCCGCCAGTCGGGTCGACGGCGCATGACCAGGACAGCAGAAACCTCAGAGACTACTCAGAGAGGGCAACCATCAGATCAGACTCTGAGGCGGATGGCACTATCTCTGAACAGCTCAGAGATAGCGAATAGCGGGCTGCAAGAAATCTCTGACTTGAGAGCGGTCAGCCAGTGAGGTGACGCCTTTGCACGCCAATGCACGGGCAGGCGTTTGCCTGGTTGAAAGGGTAGAACGACGAATTCACCGGCCCCGAGAGGAGGCTCCACGCGCGTGCGCGCACGCGCGGGCGGGCGCGGGTGGGATGTTCGGCGGACGATCGGGGCGGACATCTGCCGGGGGCCCGGCAATAATTATCGACCGACATTCGATCACCACAATGACCGGAGACGACCTCGCCGCCCTGTATGCCCTTGCACACGACCCCGACACCGGCTGGATGGCCCAGGCACTGTGCCTGATGCACCGAGCCGATTCTGACGTGATTGCCGTGAAATGAGAGGAGGTGCGCTGCGAGCTGGGATGATGGGAGTTCTCTACGCTTCCAAGATCCGCAGTCGAAGGACACCTCGTAAGTGCGATTGTTTCATGCCGCTGCCAGGACCCACGCGCGCTTCGACGACGAACACGTGATCGCCTACGCCGGGCTGGAGCCGGTGATGCGGCTGGCCGAGCGCATCGACCTGGGCGGGCTCGTCGACGAGCACGTCGCGATCGCCGACCGGGTCGGCGTCAACGCGGCCGCGAAGATCAGCTCGATTGTGGCCGGGATGGTCGCCGGAGCCGACTCCATCGCCGATCTGGACGTGTTGCGGCACGGCGGCATGGACAAACTGTTCGACGACATCCGCGCCCCCTCCACACTGGGCTCGTTCCTGCGCTGCCTGAGGTGGGGGAACGTCCGCCAGATCGAGAAGGTCTCCCGCGAGGTGCTGGGCCGTCTGGCCGCGCACACGCCGCTGCTGCCCGCAGCCGGCACGGTCGCGTTCCTCGATGTGGACTCGATGCAGAAACGCACCTACGGACACGCCAAACAAGGCAGCGAGTTCGGGCACACGAAGATCGGCGGCAAGAGTGTGCTGGTGCGCGGGTTGAACGTGCTGGCCTCGGTGCTGTCGACGCCGCTGGCCGCCCCGGTCATCACCGGCACCCGGTTGCGTGGCGGGAAAGCGAACTCAGCCCGCGGCGCGCAATCGTTCGTGGCCGAGTCGATAACGGCCGCGCGGGCGGCGGGCGCCACCGGCATCCTCCTCCTGCGCGCTGATTCGACGTTCTACGCGGCGGGCGTCATCGGCGCCTGCCGCCGCGCGGGCGCGCACTTCTCGGTCACCGCGAAGATGGACCCGAAGATCAAGGCGGCGATCGCCGTCATCGACGAGGACGCCTGGACGCCGATCACCTACCCGGGCGCCATCTTCGATGAGCAGGCCGGATGCTGGGTCTCCGACGCCGAGATCGCCGAAGTCTCCTCCACCGCGTTCACCTCGAAGAAAGGCCGGGCCGTCACGGCCCGGCTGATCGTACGCCGGGTCAAGCGGCTCAACCCGCAGACGATGATCGGCCAGGACGAGCTGTTCAGCACCTACCGGTACCACGCGGTGTTCACCGACAGCCCGTTCCACCTGGTCCAGGCTGAAGAACAGCATCGTGACCACGCGATCGTCGAACAGGTCTTCGCCGACCTGAACGGCGGCCCGCTCGCGCATCTCCCCTCGGGTGACTTCGCCGCGAACGCCGCCTGGGTGACCTGCGCGGCGATCACCCACAACCTGCTGCGCGCGACCGGCTGCCTGGCCGGTGGCGTGCACGCCAAGGTGCGGGGCACCACGCTCCGCCGGCGTCTGATCGCCATCCCCGCTCGCCTGGCCCGGCACGGACGCGGCCACGTCACCGTCCACCTACCCGAGCATTGGCGCTGGCGGCAGGCGTGGATGAACATCTTCGACGCCGTACATGACCCGCCGCCCGCCGAAGCGGTCTGACCAGCCCGAAGTCTCGGTCACCACCCGCGCGACGACGGCCCCCAGCGGTCACCCGCGCCACCGGCGCATGAATCTCCGCCCCCGAGCCCCTGCGGACATGTGGACAAGCTGCGACCCGAGCGCAGCGGCCCCCGCCTGCCTGGGAAACAGCACGTCACCTGACGAAACGGCCCGCGGAACGAAATCGGCCCAGAAACCGATCACAAGGACTCACGCGGTGCATCCAGGCTGTGTCCCGAGACCGACTTGGAGATCTTCCGTAAGAGGGACAGCGGCCGGACGCCGGCAAGAAGATCTGCCGCCGATGCGAGGTCCGCGCGGAGTGCCTCACCTACGCGCTCGATCGCGGCTTGACAAGTGTGTGGGGCGGCAGGCCGAGCGAGAGCGCGGCCGGATACGGCGCACCCACGTCTCAAGCCGTAACAGCAAGCCCGCGGCCTGGTTTCGGTTCGGCGAACAACCGCGAACCGTAACCATCTCCTCACACTGTCTATGGGAACGCGGCGTGTAGTTGACCGTGGCGCAACGATAGGACGAGCGCCACGCACGATGTTCAAGGAGAAGCCTGGATGCCCCCAAGAGACGCAGAGTCGTCTTTGCGCGGATCAACCGCCGCCGTCCCAACCAGGACACGATCGCGATGCGGGGCTTCGCGGAGGACATGACCCAACTCGCGCGGAGCCGCCGTACCCAGTACGTCGAGCCGGGGGACGGTACGAGCCCGCCAAAGACGTGGTTCGCGGCCGACATGGTGGTCCAGGGCAACTTCCTGTCTGGGACGACAACTTTCGCAACGGCACAGGCCGATGGATCGTGGCGGTCAAGATGATTAGTGAAGGCGTGGATATTCCGCGTCTCGCAGTTGGCGTATACGCGTCGAAGATCCAGCGCACCGCGTCGGAGGCGTCGGTGGTGAAGCGCACCAGGGCAGCCACTCCGACCCCGCCGCCCCGTTCTCGGCCCGCTCCCGCGCGTGGTAAGGCGCCGTCGGCAGGACCGCGTCACGTCAATGCTCCTGTTGTTAGTGGTCGGGGGCGTCTGTGCCCTCACTAAGTTCACGTCAACCCAGGTGAAGCCATTGCCTCTCGTAGATATCGGCGCGGCACTTGCGCCGCCCACGTGCAGCCAGAGAAGGATCTTTGGATGCTGGTGGCCGGGTCATTTGCACGGTGAGGTGTATGGGACGTCGTCGCCGATGTAGCGCTGCCATTCTTTAATGCCGAGGTTGTTCTTGGTAATGGCGCAGATTCGTTGGATTGCCTTGGCCACGTTTGTCTCCCATAGCAAAACTGCACGATCCGCACCGGCGCTGGCCAGGGTATGCCCGTCCGGGCTGAACGCCACCGAGTAGACAGCGCCGGTGTGGCCGGTCAGGGGCCGGCCCAGTGGTGCGGCCCGGGCAGGGTCAGAAACGTCCCACAACCGAACAGAGCTATCCCAACTGGCGCTGGCCAGGGTATGCCCATCCGGGCTGAACGCCACCGAGAAGACGTGGTCGGTGTGGCCGGTCAGGGGCCGGCCCAGAGGTGCGGGCTGAGCCGGATCAGAAACGTCCCACAACCGAATAGACCTGTCGGCGCTGGCGCTGGCCAGGGTATGCCCGTCCGGGCTGAACGCCACCGAGAGGACGGCGTTGCTGGCGTGGCTGATCAGGGGCCAGCCCAAAGGTGCGGGCTGAGCCGGGTCAGAAACATTCCACAACCGAACAGACCTGTCTTCGCTGGCGCTGGCCAGGGTATGCCCATCCGGGCTGAACGCCACCGAGTAGACAATGTTGGTGTGGCCCGTCAGGGGCCGCCCCAACGGCACGGCCCGGGCCGGATCAGAAACATCCCACAACCGAACAGACCTATCCCAACCGGCGCTGGCCAGGGTATGCCCATCCGGGCTGAACGCCACCGAGAAGACAATGTTGGTGTGGCCCGTCAGGGGCCGCCCCAACGGCACGGCCCGGGCCGGATCAGAAACATCCCACAACCGAACAGACCTATCCCAACCGGCGCTGGCCAGGGTATCCCCATCCGGGCTGAACGCCACCGAGAAGACGCTGGCGGTGTGGCCGTTCAGGGGCCGCCCCAACGGCACGGCCCGGGCCGGATCAGAAACGTCCCACAACCGAACAGACCTGTCTTCGCTGGCGCTGGCCAGGGTATCCCCATCCGGGCTGAACGCCACCGAGGCGACGGCGTGGGTGTGCCCGGTCAGATACGAGCCGGGAAGGTTCCACAGCCGGATAGACCGGTCGGCGCTGGCGCTGGCCAAGGTATGCCCGTCCGGGCTGAACGCCACCGAGAAGACAGTGCCGATAAGGCCGGTCAAGGGCCGGCCCAAGGTGGCGGACTGGGCGGGGTCAGAAACATTCCACAACCGAACAGACCTATCCCAACCGGCGCTGGCCAGGGTGCGCCCGTCTGGGCTGAACGCCACCGAGGTGATGATATTGGTGTGGCCGGTCAGGGGCCGCCCCAACGGCACGGCCCGGGCCGGATCAGAAACATTCCACAACCGAACAGACCTGTCTTCGCCGGCGCTGGCCAGGGTATCCCCGTCCGGGCTGAACGCCACCGAGAAGACGACGTCGGTGTGGCCGGTCAGGGGCCGGCCCAACGGGGCGGCCCGGGCCGGATCAGAAACGTCCCACAAGCGAACAGACTCATCGAAGCTGGCGCTGGCCAAGGTATGCCCGTCCGGGCTGAACGCCACCGAGGTGATCTTGCTGGTGTGGCCGGTCAGGGGCCGGCCCAGTGGTGCGGGCTGGGCCGGGTCAGAAACATTCCACAACCGAACAGACCGGTCGTCACCTGCGCTGGCCAGGGTATGCCCGTCCGGGCTGAACGCCACCGAGAAGACGGTGCCGGTGTGGCCGGTCAGGGGCCGGCCCAGTGGTGCGGGCTGGGCCGGATCAGAAACATTCCACAGCCGGACAGACCCGTCGCCGCTGGCGCTGGCCAAGGTATGCCCGTCCGGGCTGAACGCCACCGAGAAGACGACGTTGGTGTGGCCGTTCAGGGGCCGGCCCAACGGCACGGCCCGGGCCGGGTCAGAAACATTCCACAACCGAACAGACCCGTCGCCGCTAGCGCTGGCCAAGGTATGCCCGTCCGGGCTGAACGCCACTGTGTTGACGCTGGAAGCATGGCCGGTCAGGGGGGTGGAAAGGGCGGTGTTTTCGGTAGTAAGTAGCCGCGTGTACGTCTCGTCGCCCGGTCTCATGCGGTGCGCGACAAGGGTCAGCTGGGCTGACAGGGAACCGTCGGTGTCTCCTAGCTGGTCCGCCTCAGCGACCACCCGGTTGTAGATGGCAAGGTCTCGCTGCTGCAGCGCTTCGCGCTGTTGCTGGGAGGCGAAAACGGCGGCTGTGGAGGCAACCAGACTCAGCACTGTGAGGACGGCGATGGTGCCCGTGCGGAGCCGTACAGCACGGCGTTGCTGCCGGGTGGAGGCTGAGAGAAAGTCACGTGCGGCGGAGCTGAGATCATGGTGTGGAGCGGTCTCAGCCCAGGTGCGCGCGGTCTCCAGGCGGCCTCCCCGATACAGCAGAGACGAGTCGCGGCCCCCGCGGTCCCACGCCGCTGCGGCTTCTTCGAGATCCTGATGGATCAACCGCCCGGCGCGGTCACTGTCGATCCAACGACGCAACTGGGGCCAGCTGTGCAGCAGGGCTTCGTGAGTGATCTCGACGGTGTCTTGTCGCTGGGTGAGCAGTCGCGCATTAGTGAACGCATCCACGACCGCTGTGGCCGTCTGCGGATCGGCACTCCTGTCGACCAACTCGGAGCGGGATAGACGCCGTCGAGTGTCCTCGGTTCCATCTCCGATCTTGACGAGGCGGAGGAATAGCGATTCGGCCATCCGCTGCCCAGCGGCGTCCAAGCGCGCGAAAAACTGGTCGGCGGTGGTGGCAATGGCGCGTTGGATCCCGCCGGTGGTCCGATAGCCCGCCACAGTCAGAGTGGCACCGTGCCGCTGCTGCCAACTGGCCCGCAGCGCATGAGCCAGCAGCGGGAGTCGCCCCGCCTCATAGCCGGCTGTCCCACCCTCATCGGTGCCGACCACGGTCCCCAGGTCGCGCAGGAGCACTTCGATCAGCCCCGGCTCGATGTCCAGCCCCACATCCTGTGCCGGATACAAGATCGCCTCGCGTAACTCCACCTCCGACATCGACCCGACCACCAGTGGACTGTCCTGCAAGGCAAGGCGCAGTTGTGAGTAGTGGGCGCAAGCGGCGTAGAAGTCTGCCCGCACCCCCACCACAACCAGCCCGACAGGCTGCACCTCATGGCCTGCATCGCCTCGCGTGCCGACCAGTCGCGTGAGCAAGTCAATGAACACGCGCCGCCGCGAGTCGTCGGTGCACAGGGTGAACAGTTCCTCAAACTGGTCCACGACCATCACCACGCGAGCACCGGAATCCTCGCTGCCGATGTGGTTGCGCAGCACCTCACCCAGCATCGGAACGCATCGATCCGGGTCCTCAGCCAGTTCCTCTGCTACACGCACCGTTTCGGTGCCTGTGAAGGACGAAATCTGTGCGGCCAGAGCCTGAAGGGGGTCTGCGGTGGGCGTGAACACCACCTTTGGCCATTGGCCCGAGCCCGGCAGGGCCCCCTCATCCAGCTTGGACAGCAACCCAGCCCGCAACAACGAGGACTTCCCCGCGCCCGACTGCCCCACAACTACCTGTACGCCTCCCGCATGCAGGCGTTCGTCTAGGCGAGCGATCAGTTCAGCGACCAGGGCATCCCTGCCGAAGAACCACCGCGCCTGCTCACGTCCAAACGCAGCCAACCCCGGATAAGGGCACTCCAGCGTTACCCTGCCAGCCTCGGTGCGCTGTCGCTCACGTAGCCCATCGCCGTAGTGGAAATGCTGGTCCCGGCCCGCTTGATGGACGCGGGCTTCACCGGAGGCATACGCCTCAAGGTGCACCCCCTCGCCCCCAGACACCACCGAGGACACATCCGGGCACCGTTCATCCGAAGAACTCATCAATCACCACTCCACGCCAGCGGGGTATGGTCTTCGGTTTTCCCGCCCTGCCGTTGCTCACTACTCGGTGATGTGCTGGTCGCGACCGGCCTGGTACACGCGGCCGTGACCGCTGGCGGTCGCTCTCATCAGGATCGACCCGATCTGCGTCTGATCGGCGGGGGTCAGCACGGGCGTGAGCTCCTCATCGAGCACCCGGCGCAGTTCCGCGCCCAGGGCGGGGTCCTCGCGTAGCAACTGCTGCAGCCGGACCTGCCAGGATCCGGCCAGCGCCCGCTCGGTATCGAGATCGCCGTCGTGGCGGGCGGCAAGGACCTGGGTGCGGACCTCGGCCAGCTCCTTCTCGACTGTGTCAGCTTGCTCGGGACGGACCCGCCTCCACAGCGCGACCGCTCCCGCTCGGGCCTGCTCCCATGCATCAGCCTCGGGCTTTCGCGACGAATTTGAGCGGGCTTGATCGTTTACATGAGAAAAGTGCCTTTGAGCTGGGAGGATTGGGCTTGTCGAGAGTCCTGTCCGCA